>NZ_JBPZHA010000008.1:0-247157 GCF_051857515.1 Hydrogenophaga sedimenti | reverse complement strand
CCGAACTTGGCTGCCAGCACGGTGGTGATGGCGGCCGTCAGCGTCGTCTTGCCGTGGTCCACGTGACCAATCGTGCCAACGTTCACGTGCGGCTTGGTCCGCTCAAATTTCTCTTTTGCCATTGCAAATACCTCGAAGGAAAGAACAAAACCCGTGAGTGTTTAACGTCTCCGGCACGGGCCGGCCACGGGCAGCCGACCCACCGCGCAAGGCGGTGCCGAAGACAGGTTCGTATTACTTGGCGCGGGCCGAGATGATGGCTTCTTGCACGTTGCGCGGGGCTTCCGAGTAGTGCTTGAATTCCATCGTGTAGGTCGCACGGCCTTGCGTGGCAGAGCGCAGCGAGGTCGAGTAGCCGAACATTTCGGACAGGGGCACTTCGGCCTTGATGGCCTTGCCGCCACCGACCATGTCTTCCATGCCCTGCACCATGCCGCGACGGCTGGACAGATCGCCCATGACCGTACCGGCGTAGTCTTCCGGCGTTTCCACTTCCACGGCCATCATGGGTTCCAGGATGACCGGCTGGGCCTTCTTGCAACCTTCCTTGAAACCGAAGATGGCGGCCATCTTGAACGCCAGTTCGTTCGAGTCCACGTCGTGGTACGAACCGAAGTGCAGCGTGACCTTGACGTCCACGACCGGGTAACCAGCGAGCACGCCGGTGGTCAGGGCTTCGTTCACGCCCTTTTCCACGGCCGGGATGAATTCGCGAGGAACCACACCACCCTTGATGGCGTCGACGAACTCGAAGCCCTTGCCGGCTTCCTGCGGTTCGATCTTCAGCACGACGTGGCCGTACTGACCCTTACCACCGGACTGGCGCACGAACTTGCCTTCGGCTTCTTCCACGGTGCCTCGGATGGTTTCGCGGTAGGCCACCTGCGGCTTGCCAACATTGGCTTCCACGCCGAATTCACGCTTCATGCGGTCGACAATGATTTCCAGATGCAGCTCGCCCATGCCGGCAATGATGGTCTGACCGGATTCTTCGTCGGTGCGCACGCGGAAGGACGGATCTTCAGCAGCCAGGCGGTTCAGGGCGATGCCCATCTTTTCCTGGTCGGCCTTGGTCTTGGGCTCCACGGCCTGGGCAATCACAGGCTCGGGGAACACCATGCGCTCCAGCGTGATGACGGCCGACGGATCGCACAGGGTTTCGCCCGTGGTCACATCCTTCAGGCCCACGCAGGCAGCGATGTCGCCAGCGCGGATTTCTTCCACTTCCTGGCGGTTGTTGGCGTGCATCTGCACGATACGGCCGATGCGCTCTCGCTTGCCCTTGACCGCGTTGTAGACGGTGTCGCCCTTCTTGAGCACGCCCGAGTACACGCGCACGAAGGTCAGCTGACCCACGAACGGGTCGGTCATCAGCTTGAACGCCAGCGCGGACAGCTTTTCTTCGTCGTCGGCCTTGCGGCTGGTGGGCTGCTCGTCTTCGTCCGTGCCGCCAACCGGGGGAATGTCCACCGGCGAAGGCAGCAGTTCGACCACGGCGTCCAGCATGCGCTGCACGCCCTTGTTCTTGAACGCGGTGCCGCACAGCATCGGCTGGATTTCACAGGCCAGCGTGCGGGCACGCAGACCAGCGGTGATTTCGGCTTCAG
Organism: Hydrogenophaga sedimenti; assembly: GCF_051857515.1. Lineage (NCBI taxonomy): Bacteria > Pseudomonadati > Pseudomonadota > Betaproteobacteria > Burkholderiales > Comamonadaceae > Hydrogenophaga > Hydrogenophaga sedimenti. The sequence continues at coordinate 245,550 of NZ_JBPZHA010000008.1, read as the reverse complement.
ACAGGTCACCTTCTTCGAGGTACTTGTTCATCAGCTCTTCCGAGGCTTCGGCCGCGGCCTCCACCATCTTCTCGCGCCATTCCTTGGCCTGCTCGACCAGGTTGGCGGGAATGTCTTCGAAGGTGAACTTCATGCCCTGGGAAGCTTCGTCCCAGATGATGGCCTTCATCTTGCGCAGATCGACCACGCCGGTGAAGTGTTCTTCAGCGCCAATGGGGATCACGATGGCCACGGGATTGGCCTTCAGGCGCAGCTTCATCTGGTCGTAGACCTTGAAGAAGTTGGCGCCGGTGCGGTCCATCTTGTTCACGAAGGCCAGACGCGGCACCTTGTACTTGTTGGCCTGGCGCCAGACGGTTTCCGACTGGGGCTGCACGCCACCCACGGCGCAATACACCATGCAGGCGCCGTCCAGCACGCGCATGGAACGCTCCACCTCGATGGTGAAGTCCACGTGGCCGGGGGTGTCGATGATGTTGAAGCGGTGCTCCGGGAAGGAGTTGTCCATGCCACGCCAGAAGCAGGTGGTGGCAGCGGACGTGATCGTGATGCCACGTTCCTGCTCCTGCTCCATCCAGTCCATGGTGGCGGCGCCGTCGTGCACTTCGCCGATCTTGTGGTTCACACCCGTGTAGAACAGGATGCGTTCGGTCGTGGTGGTCTTGCCGGCGTCGATGTGCGCCGAAATACCGATGTTGCGGTAACGCTCAAGGGGCGTATTGCGTGCCATGAAAATTCTCCAAAATTAAGTACCAAAGCCCGCGGCCCTTATGGGGCCCGCGGGCTCGCTTCTGACAAACAGGGCAGGCAAAAAGCCTGCAACCATCAGAAGCGGAAGTGGCTGAAGGCCTTGTTGGCTTCGGCCATGCGGTGCACTTCGTCACGCTTCTTCATGGCGCCGCCACGGCCTTCGGTGGCCTCGACCAGCTCGTTGGCCAGGCGCTGGGCCATGGACTTTTCGCTGCGCTTGCGGGCCGCTTCCTTGATCCAGCGCATCGACAGCGCCAGACGACGGACGGGACGCACTTCAACGGGCACCTGGTAGTTGGCACCACCCACGCGGCGGGACTTGACTTCCACCATGGGCTTGACGTTGTTGATGGCGGTCGAGAAGATTTCCACCGGGTCTTTGCCGGTCTTCTTCTCGATCTGCTCGAGGGCACCATAAATGATGCGCTCGGCAACAGCCTTCTTGCCGCCTTCCATGATCACGTTCATGAACTTGGACAGCTCGACATTGCCGAATTTGGGATCCGGCAGGATTTCACGTTTAGGGACTTCGCGACGACGTGGCATTTTTTACCTCTGCATTGCTTCAGTTGGCGTCTTTTCAGACACCGCGAGAGCCATCCGGAGCTCTCACTTACTCGACCCGCACGGAACAGCCCGTGTTTGGGGTCACTACGCCCGATCCACCTGCCAGGCGGAACAGACACCGATATCTCAGGAAGATCAGGCCTTCTTGGGACGCTTGGCACCGTACTTGGAGCGCGACTGCTTGCGGTCTTTCACGCCTTGCAGGTCAAGCGAGCCACGGACGATGTGGTAACGCACACCGGGAAGATCCTTGACACGACCGCCACGGACCAGCACCACGCTGTGTTCCTGGAGGTTGTGGCCTTCACCACCGATGTAGGAGATCACCTCAAAACCGTTGGTCAGGCGCACCTTGGCGACCTTACGCAGAGCGGAGTTGGGCTTCTTGGGAGTCGTGGTGTACACGCGAGTGCACACGCCACGACGCTGGGGGCAGTTTTCCATGGCCGGGCTCTTGGATTTGGTCTTTTCGACCTCCCGGCCTTGGCGCACGAGTTGGCTGATGGTTGGCATGAATGAAACGTCCCTAAACGTTTGAAAGCGAAAACGAAAAACCCTTCGGAAAATTCCGAAAAGCCCTCGACTGTATCACGATGCCTCGAAAGCACCAAATCGTTCTTTCGGGCAGCCCGGCAGGCAAGGTGCGAATCACTGGATCCAGAGCCGCACGGCGTCCCAGGCCCGGCCCAGGATGCCGCTTTCTTCCACCGAGTCGAGAACCGTCAACGGCACCTCGACCACCGGCTCCCCGCTGGCAGTGCGCACACGCAGGGTGCCCAGCGCCTGGCCCTTGAGCAGCGGCGCCACCAGCGGATCCGGGCGGGCGACCTCGGTCTTCAGGCCCGTGCCTTGTCCGGCCGGAATCGACACCACCACCCCTTCGGGCCTGCCCAGACGAACCTCGGGCGAACGCCCCTTCCAGACCCGCGGACTCACCACGGCATCGCCGGGCTGGCTGAGCCGCACCACATCCCAGGCGGTGAAGCCCCAGTTCAACAGTTTCTGGCTCTCGGCGGCACGGGCGTTTTCACTGGACGCACCGAGGACCACGCTCAACAGCCGGCGCAATCCGTCCTTGCCCTTGCCCAGCGAAGCCACTTCCCTGCGGGCCGTGGCGACCAGACAGAAGCCTGCGGCATCGGTGTGTCCGGTCTTGAGACCGTCCACGCTGGGGTCCCGGAACAGCAGCAGGTTGCGGTTGCTGTCGTTGGCCGCGGGCGTGCCCGGATAGCGGTAGTGCTGGATCGCGTAGTACGGCACGTATTCCGGGAAGTCGCGCATCAGCCGCTGGGCCAACGTCGCCAGGTCGCGGGCGGTCGTGATGTGGCCCGCCACGGTCAGCCCCTCCGGATTGCGGTACGAGGTGGCATTCATGCCCAGTGCCTTGGCCTGGCGGTTCATCATCTCGACGAACTGCTCGGCCGTGCCACCCACCCCCTCGGCCAGCGCCATCGTGGCGTCGTTGCCCGACTGCACGATCATGCCCTTGACCAGATCCTCGACCGGCACCTTCATCTTGGGATCGATGAACATGCGCGAACCCGGCATCTTCCAGGCCCGCTCGCTCACCGACAGGGTCTGCTTGAGGTCCAGCTTGCCCGACTTGAGGGCATCGAAGACCAGATAGGCGGTCATCAGCTTGGTCAGCGAGGCCGGCTCCACCGGCTTGTCGGCATCCCTGGCCGCCAGCACCTGCCCCGAAGTGACGTCGATCAGCAAATAGGCCCGCGCCGCGACTTCGGGCGGCTGGGGAGCGGCAGCGTGCGCCGCAAACGACGCGCACAGCGCCAGAACAGTCAGAAAGCGGTACACCGCTCGATGCAACAACATCGCACTCCAGTCAGACAAACAGAAAAAAGAAAGAAACGGGCTCAGGCCCGCACATGACGCTGCACCAGCTCCCGCAGCAGCGGCAGCTGGCCATGGAAAAAGTGCCCGCCGCCAGGGACCACCAGCACGGGCAGCACCTGGGGACGCGCCCAGTCCATCACCGCCGCCAATGGCACGGTGTCGTCCTGCTCCCCGTGGACCACCAGCGTGCGCGCATGCAGGTCCGCAGGAACCGCCGCCGCATCAAAACGGCTGGCGGCCGTGCCCACCAGCACCACCCGCTCGATCTCGCGCTGGCTGTGCAGCTGCTCGACCGCCCGCGTGGTCACGAAGGCACCGAACGAAAAGCCGGCCAGGCACAGCGCTCCTTGCGGAGCCACCGCGCCCACCACCGACAACAGATCGTCCAGCTCGCCCCGCCCCTCGTCGTACACCCCTTCGCTGGCACCGACCCCGCGGAAGTTGAACCGCACCGCCGTCCAGCCGGACAACACGAAGGCACGCGCCAGTGTCTGAACCACCTTGTTGGTCAGAGTTCCGCCATGCAGCGGATGCGGATGGGAAATGACCGCCACGCCCCGAGAAGCGCCGGCCGGCCGGTCGACAGCCACCTCCAGGCGCCCCACAGGCCCGGCCTGGAAACCGAACTCGGTCTGTGCATTCATTCGCACACCCCCACGACACGCCGGACTTCCGTCGGCACGGACATCAGCGCCCCACCTCGGGCGGCGTCAGCAGACGCTCGACCACCACGCCATCGCGCAAATGCGATTGCACGATTTCATCGATGTCGCTTTCGTCGACGTAGCTGTACCAGACCGCCTCCGGGTACACGACCGCAATCGGGCCACCCGCACAGCGGTCCAGGCAACCGGCCTTGTTGACCCGCACCTTGCCTTGGCCCAGCAGGCCCATGGCCTTGGCCTGGCTCTTGCAGCGGTCGAACGCCGCCTGCGCCTTGTGCTGCGCACAACAGGCTTCGCCGTTGTCGCGCTGGTTCAGGCAGAAAAAGATGTGCCGCTCGTAGTAGGAGGATCGGTTTTCAGACATGGGCGGGATTTTAGTGGCCGGGTCCGCGCACCGCAGGCGACCGGATCGCCGCTCGCACCCCGAACACCAGGGCCGCAAACGGCCAGAGCCAACCCAGCCACTGGGACAGCCCATGGAAACGGATGAACCGCCCCTGCTCCCACACCTCCAGCGACTGGTCCAGATACGCGCTGGACGGCACACGGTTCAGCAGGCTCAGGGACACCGCCAACGCCAAGATCAGCCCCACATGACAGCCCCGGGGCGGCAGCGCCAGCGCGGCCAGCCCCGCCACGGCCGCCAGCCCCAGACCGAGCAATGTCGGCGCATCGACCCAGGCCCACGCATGCTCGGGACCATAGGTGAGCGCCGAAGACAGCCCCGCCGCCGCCAATCCGGCCGACAGCACCATCACCAGAAAAACCAGTCGCCGCGGCGCGGTGCGCACATCCGCATACCCGGTCAGCAGTGGCGCCAGCAGACCGAGCGCCACGCACAGGGCCTGGGCCAATGGGCCGAGGGCCTCGGCACTGTCGACCCGCATGGGGACCCACCGCAGAAACGGCGTGCCGCTCAGCACCTCCACCAGCAACGCCTCCAGGCGCTCCCACACCTGCCCGAGGCCAAAGGGCACCGACGCCGGGTACAGAAGAGAAAACGGCCACAAGGCGACCAGCACCAGCCCGCCGTGGGCATGGGGGCGGAACCAGTCCCGCCGGAACTGCGTCCACCGGTGCAGCACACCCAGCCGATCCATGCACCAGGCCCCTCCCGCGCCGAGGCTGGCTCCCAGCGCGTTGAGCAGCAGGTCCAAGTTGGAAGGCACCCGCATGGGCAGGAAATTCTGCAAAGACTCCATCGCCAGGGAAAGCACCGCAGGCCCAGCTGCCGCCATGATCCAGGCCCAGCGTCCCCAGCCAGAACGCGACAGTCCCAGTGCCAGCAGGAACCCCAGAGGGATGTAGCCGACCAGATTGGCCAGCACATCGAACCAGCTCCAGTACCTGGACAGGGGCGCAGAGAAGAAGCCAAGGAGAGAACCTCCCGGCCAGCGCCAGCCCTCGAACGGGTACAGGCTGGCATACACCACCATCGCCGCGAAGAGCAGCGCCAGTGGCATCGCCGAAGAGCGCGTGGTCACGGATGCTGCGGCATCAGAACGGCTTGACCACGACCAGAACCACCACCACCACCAGCAGGATCACCGGCGCCTCGTTGAACCAGCGGAACCAGACATGGTTGCGTCGATTGGTGTTGCTGTCGAACGTCTTGAGCAGACGCCAGCAACCGTGGTGATATCCCAGGATCAGCAGCACCATCGCCAGTTTGGCGTGCATCCAGCCGTTTCCTGCCCCCCGCCCGATCCCATAGCCCAGCCAGAGCCAGAGCCCGAGACACAGCGCCGGCACGGCCAGCATCGTGGTGAAGCGGAACAGCTTGTGGGCCATCAGCATCAGCCGCTCCCGCTCGGCCACGCTTTCCGGTGGAACCATGGCCAGGTTCACGAAGATTCGGGGCAGGTAGAAAAGCCCCGCAAACCAGCTGGCCACGAAAACGATGTGAAACGACTTGACCCAGAGCATCCGGTCAGTGTAGCCGCCGCTGACGGCCCGACGCAGGGCTATCCGGCGCCAAAAAAAAACCCGGCCCACAGGGCCGGGTTAGGAAGCCTTTTTGCTGTCACACACTAAGGCACCCGCTCAGGGAGGAAAAGCGGGGAGCGGCCCTAGAGCACGCTCGGTGCCTATGTTACATCAAAAAACATCAGAGGCAAGCCTCACCCCCTGTCAGAACTGACAGGGGGTGAGGCTTGCGGTGTGAGATATCCCACGGACATACCAAAGGCTTACATCATCTTGGCGAGTTCGAACATCACGGCCGTTCCCAGGGCTTCGCGGATGTTCCCGCGACCCACCTTGGCCATGGAGAACTCGCCGAACCCGGACATGTCGAACGAACTGTCGTCGGGAGAGATCTCGACAAACGGGAACTCGAAGACCTCGCGCAGCAGGTCGTCACGGAACTTCTCAAAGTCGTCGTCCTTGATTTCCGAGTCGACCACGATCAGGTTGGGCATGCGGGCCTTGATCGCGTCGCGGGCCTGCGCGAAGTCGACCACGCTGTCCGACGAGATGCCGATTTCGCGCAGCGCATCGCGCACGTCCGCACGGATCTGCAGGCTCGGGGAGATCGTCAGCACATAGGTGCCGGAGAGTGACTTGAACATCGACGAATGCTCGTCGGACAGGTCGACCGCCGAAATGCCGTCGACCGCCTGCACCACGGTGCGGTTGAACATCGCGGTGAAGCTCACCCCCTCGGCGGTCACGTCGCGCTCGACCTCGATGCCACCCGCGGACGCCGCGATCTGGCGGATCAGCATCCAGCTCAGGCTGTCGGAGGAGGTGCTGCTCGACGGCGGCGTGCCTTCGTTGCCCACGCGCATCTGCAGGCGGGCGTGCTGGGGCCATGCATTGAGGTCCATGCGCACATCGACCCGGTTGCCGAACGGAATGCCCCAGTCCAGCACCGCATTCACGAAGGTGTGGGCCACGGTCGGATCGATCAGCACTTCCACCGGCTTGAGCTTGCGACGCAGCGCGATGCCCAGGATGCCGAGCTCCTGCTTGCGCTCCTGCAGCACGCCTTCGACGAGGTCGGCCATGTTGACCTTCTCGTGCGACTGACGGATGCGGCCGCTGTAAAAGCGGTGTATCTGCTGGGCGCTGACGCCGGCGAGCTTGATGCGTTCCGCCGGAATGTTCAGCGCGCGGTGCTCCATCTTCGTGATGCGTCCCTTGGCCAGGAGCTGGTCGATCTGCCCCTGCAACCCACTCACGCTCTCGGTGAAATGATCCGCCAGAGCGGTCACCAACTCCTGCCAGTGCTCATCCAGCGACCATGTCTCGACTGGTGCAGGGGCTCCGGGTTTGGACGACGCCGTCGGGTTCGCTTTGCTCGTAGGTGTGGGTTGCATGGCGGTACTCGTTGTGAAATCGTTGTTTTGGGTGACCCTGACCGTGACCGTTCAAGGCTGTGCGGCCACCGATCCTCCTGGGTATCGGTGCGAAGAAGCGTCAAAAATAGCATCGCTTTGCACCGGCCGTCGGTGGCAAGACAACGATATTTTCTTCTTACTGCGGAGTTCAACACATTCCACCGCTGTTTTCAATCACCGCGGGTTTTTTACGGCTTGCTACAAATCAACGGGACGCGAACCGCGGGGAACGCCTTCGCTGCGGCGCCCACGCCTTTGCCACAATAGCCCCATGCACACGCCTGCCCCCTACCCCTTCTCCCGCCCCCGCCGCCTGCGCCGCGACGCCTTCACCCGTGACCTGGTGCGCGAGCACCGGCTCAGCCCGGCCGACTTCATCTACCCGGTGTTCGTGCTGGACGGCACGGACCGGCGCGAAGCGGTCAAGTCCATGCCCGGGGTCGAGCGCCTGAGCCTGGACCTGCTGCTGCCGGTGGCCGAGGACTGCGTGAAGCTGGGCATTCCCTATATGGCGCTGTTCCCGGTGATCGACCAGTCGCTCAAGACGCCGGACGGCCAGGAGGCCATGAACCCGGACGGCCTGGTGCCGCGCGTGGTGCGGGCGCTCAAGCGCGAGTTCCCCGGCCTGGGCGTGATGACCGACGTGGCGCTGGACCCCTACACCAGCCACGGTCAGGACGGTGTGCTCGACGAGCACAACTACATATTGAATGACCCGACGGTGAAGATCCTGGTGCAGCAGGCGCTGACCCAGGCGGCGGCCGGTGTGGACATGGTCGCCCCCAGCGACATGATGGACGGCCGCATCGGCGCGATCCGCCAGGCGCTCGAAGCCGCCGGCCAGGTGCACACCCGCATCATGGCCTACAGCGCCAAGTACGCCAGCGCCTTCTACGGCCCGTTCCGCGACGCCGTGGGTTCTGCCGCCAACCTGGGCAAGGCCGACAAGAAGGTCTACCAGATGGACCCGGGCAACAGCGACGAGGCGCTGCGCGAGGTGGCGCTGGACATCGCCGAGGGCGCCGACATGGTGATGGTCAAGCCCGGCATGCCGTACCTGGACATCGTGCGCCGGGTGAAAGACGAATTCGCCATGCCCACCTTCGCCTACCAGGTCAGCGGCGAGTACGCGATGCTCAAGGCTGCGGCGCAGAATGGCTGGCTGGACCACGACGCGGTGATGCTGGAAAGCCTGATGGCGTTCAAGCGCGCCGGTTGCGACGGCATCCTGACCTACTTCGCGCGCGACGCCGCCCGGCTGCTGCGCGGCTGAAGCAAGCACCCACCCCATGCGCGTCTTCCACATCCTGCCCGGCTCGGTGACCGAGTCCGACGTCCTGCCGGTGCAGGCACCGGGCAGCGGCTTCGTCTGGATCGCCTGCGGCCGGCGCGAATTCGAGCTGGAGCAGGCCGCCCTGCAGGCCACGCTGCAGCGGCTCGGTGGTGTGGCGCTGGTGGACCTGCACATCTCGGACCTGCTGAACAACCAGCTGCCCTCGCACTTCGACTACACCTCGCAATACGACCTGCTGGTATTCCGTCGGCTGGCGGCGGGACAGAGCGAGACCGACCTGGCCCATCCGGGCCAGCCACTGACCCAGTCGCAGCGGCGCGGAGGCCCTCCGGTGCTGCGGCGCATCGACACCAACCCGGTCGGGTTCGCGGTGTTCGACCGCGTGCTGCTGACCGTGCACCCGACGGGCTGCACGGTGCTGGAGCAGTACGCCGCCCGCCTGCGGGCGGCCGACTCGTCGGCTTCGCGGACCGCAGGGGTCAACCTGCCCACCGGCCCGGCCGACCTGATGCTGCGCATCATCAACCAGATGGTCGACGGCTTCCTGGACCTGCGGCGCGAACTCACCTGCCAGCTCGACCACTGGCAGGCCGAGCTGCTGCACCCCTCGACCCGGTTCGTGAACTGGTCCTCGCTGCTGGACGCACGCATGTCGCTGCACCAGCTCGACCAGATCTGCGAAGACCAGCGGGCCGCGATCCAGGACTGGATCGAGTCGCTGGCCGGCTGGGAGGTGGTGGAGGGCCACGCCGACCACTTCGGCGGTCAGCGCGGCCTGGAGTTGCTCAAGGTGCGCAGCCGCGATGTGCTGGAGCACACCGAACGGGTGATCCACCACGTGCGGCGGCTGGAGCAGAACGCCGAGACGGCGGTGCAGATGCACTTCTCGGCGCAGAGCAACCGCACCAACGACATCATGCGCACGCTCACCGCGCTGACCGCGATCTTCCTGCCGCTGAACCTGATCGCAGGCATCTTCGGCATGAACTTCGAGTTCATCCCGCTGCTGCACCGCCAGACCGGCTTCTGGTGGGCGATGGGCACGATGGCCGTGATCGCCACGGTGCTCACGGGCCTGTTCTGGCGCAAGCGCTACCTGGCCCGCACCGGCCGCTGAACCCGCGGCCAAGGCGGTCGATGCCTTGCCCGGTCAGGCCGCCAGGTGCTGCGCGAAAAACGCCAGGGTGCGCTGGCGCGCCGTTGCCGCGGCGTCGGTGTTCCAGGCCGCACGGTGGTCGCAGTTGAAGCCGTGGTGCGCCGGGTAGAGGTGCACGGCCACATCGGGGTGGCCCTGGCGGAACGCCTCGACACCGTCCAGCGGAATCCATTTGTCCTGTTCGGCGAAATGCGCCAGCGTCGGCACGCGCGCCTGGCGTGCCGCCTCGGCCTCGGTCGTCATGCCGCCGCCGTAGTACGGCACGGCCGCCGACAGGCCATCGAGCAGGCAGGCCGACCGCCAGGTCAGCAGGCCGCCCCAGCAGTAGCCCACGATGCCGACCTTGCCGCCCTGCGCGGCGTGGCGGATCGCGGCCTGGATGTCGGCCAGCACGCCGGGCGCCGGCAGCGCCTCGACCGCGGCCTTCAGCGCCATGCCGTCGCCCATGTCGGCTTCGGAGTAGCCCAGTTCGACACCGGGCTTGACGCGGTGGAAAGTGGCCGGCGCGACCACGAAATAGCCCTCGGCCGCGTAACCGTCGGCCACCTCACGGATGTGGCTGTTCACGCCAAAGATTTCCTGCAGCACCACCAGCCCGCCCTTGGACTGGACGGCCGGTTGTGCCACGTAGGCAGGAAAATGCGAGCCGTCGGCGGACGTGAGTTGAACGAAGCTGCCCATGAATGAAGTCTCCGGATGGTGCGGTATGGCCGGTCCGGTGCGCGACGCACGCGGGGCACCGACCTGCGTTAAGTTTCGACAGAGGCGTGTTGTAACCGCAAACGGAATGTCCGGCAGGAGGAAAACGGGATGAGCACAGGAACTGCAGGCGTGTTGCTGGTCACCGGCGGCAGCCGGGGCATCGGCGCGGCCACCGCGCGGCTGGCCGCGCGCGCCGGTTGGTCGGTGGCGGTGAACTACCAGGGCAATTCGCTGGCCGCCGACGAAGTCGTGCGCGGCATCCGCGAGCGCGGCGGCTCGGCGATCACGGTGCAGGCCGACGTGAGCGACGAGGCGCAGGTGCTGCGCATGTTCGAGAAGGTCGACGCCAAGCTGGGGCGTCTGACCGGGCTGGTGAACAACGCCGGCGTGGTGGACGTGACCGAGCGCGTGGACCAGATGAGCGCCGCGCGCTGGAAGCGCATGTTCGACATCAACGTGTTCGGCAGCTTTCTCTGCGCCCGCGAAGCGGTGCGGCGCATGAGCACGCGGCACGGCGGCGAGGGCGGGTCGATCGTCAACCTCTCCAGCGCCGCCTCGCGCCTGGGCTCCCCGGGCCAGTACGTCGACTACGCGGCCAGCAAGGGGGCCATCGACGCCTTCACCATCGGCCTGGCCAAGGAGGTCGCGGCCGAAGGCATCCGCGTCAACGCCGTGCGCCCGGGCCTGATCGAGACCGAGATCCATGCCTCGGGCGGCCTGCCCGACCGGGTGAACGACCTCAAGCACCTGGTGCCGATGCAGCGCGGCGGCACGGCCGACGAGGTGGCGCAGGCCATCGTCTGGCTGCTGTCGGACGCCGCGAGCTATACGACGATGACCCTGATGGACGTTTCCGGAGGACGCTGACACCGTGCCCCCACGCTCCAGCGCTGCGCGGGTCGCTGCCCCCCGAGGGGGCGCGTTTCGCCTTGGGGCGGCCCGGCGGCGAAACACCACACAAACCACGGAGATCCCATGACCGCCACCACCCCCGAACAGAGCCCGCACATCCAGATCTGGTGGGAAGACCTGGAGGTCGGCCAGACGCGCGACCTGGGCACGATCTCGCCGACGCGCGACGAGATCATCGCCTTCGCCTCGCAGTTCGACCCGCAGCCGTTTCACCTGAGCGAGGCCGCCGGCAAGGCTTCGGTCTTTGGCGGCCTGAGCGCCAGCGGCTGGCACACCTGCGCGATGGCGATGCGGCTGATGGTCACCAATTTCCTGCACCAGACCTCCAGCCTCGGCTCGCCGGGCCTGGAGAGTCTGAAGTGGACCAAGCCGGTCTACCCGGGCGACGTGCTGCGCCTGCAGCACACCATCACCGAGAAGCGCGGCATGACCAAGCGACCGGATGTGGGCCTGGTGCGCACGGTCTGGGAGATGTTCAACCAGCACGGCGACAAGGTCCTGCACATGGAGGGCTATGGCATGTTCCGCCGCAGGGAGCCCGCACAATAGCGGGATGGATTTCAAGCCCCTCATCACCCTGCTGGCCATCGTCAACCCGCTGGCCATCGTGCCCTTTTTCATCCACTACACGCAGGGCTTCAGCTCGGCGCAGCGCAAGCGCACCATCCTGATTTCCTCGTTCAGCGCCTTCGCGGTGATCGCGATCTGCGCGGTGATCGGCCTGCAGATCCTGGAGTTCTTCAGCATCTCGCTGGCGAGCTTCCAGGTCGGCGGCGGCATGCTGCTGCTGACCTCGGCGCTGTCGATGCTGAACGCGCAGCCGGCCGAGGCCAAGGCGACGCAGGGCGAGGTCGACGACGCGGCCACCAAGGCCTCGATCGCGGTGGTGCCGCTGACCATTCCGCTGCTGACCGGTCCGGCCACCATGTCGACGGTGGTGATCTACGCCGACCAGGCCAAGACCTTCTTCCAGCACGCGGCGCTGGTCGGCTACGGCGTGGTCGTGGGTCTGGCGACCGCCGTGTGTTTCGCGCTGGCCAAGCCGATCGCCCGCTTCCTCGGCCAGACCGGCATCAACGTGATGACGCGGCTGATGGGCCTGATCCTGGCCGCGCTGGCGGTCGAGGTGATGGCGGCCGGCCTGGTCAAGCTGTTTCCGGCGCTGGGCGCCTGAGCGCTCAGGCCGCGGACAGCGGCTGCCCCGCCACCTCCGCGTGGCGCGTGAGGAGGTCGCAGGTCAGCCGGATGTGCGCCTCCAGCGCCAGCGCCGCGCGCGCTTCCTGGCGCGACAGCGCGGCCGTGCAGATGCCTTCGTGTTCGGCGTGCACGTCGCGGTCGAAACCCGGCGTGGCGCCCAGGCGGATCGCGACATGCCGGTAGCGTTCGCCGTGGCGGTAGAGGATGTCCAGCAGATGCCGCGTCCAGGGTGAGCAGTGACCGGCGATCAGCGCTTCGTGAAAGCGGCGGTTGGCGCGCTCCCAGTGTTCCGGGTCGCGCCCGGCGCCCTGCGCCTCGGCCTCGCTCAGGCGTTCGTAGCTCTCGCGCACCGCCGCCTCCCAGGCCGCATCGCCCGCCCGGATCGACTGGCGCAGCGCCTCGGTCTCCAGCCGCACGCGGGTGTCGGTCAGGTCGCGCAGGTCGTCCAGCGAAATCGCGCTGACGCGGTAGCCGCGCTGGCCCTCCACCGTGACCAGCGCATCGGACACCAGCAGCGCCAGCGCCTCGCGCAAGGTGCCGGCGCCGACGCCGTAGTCGTCCTTGAGGTGCTCGACGCGCAGCCGCTGGCCGGGTTCGAGCCGGCCGCAGACGATGTCGTGGCGCAGGCCGCGGTAGGCGCGCTCGGTGAGGGTGCGCGGCTCGGGTTCTTCGCTGCGCGGCGCGGGGCCGGCGGCGTGGACGGGTTGGAGCAGGTCTTGCAGCATGGTGTTCAGGGAGTGTCGGTGGCTTGTTCGCGCTTGAGGCGGTAGGCCAGCTGCGCCCGCGACAGGCCCAGCAGGCGCGCCGCGCCCGAGAGGTTGCCGCGGCTGCGTTCGACCGCCAGCGCCAGCACCCGGGCCTCCAGCGACTCGATCGGCATGCCGCTGTCGAGCACGCGCTCGCACAGCAGCTCCTCGTCCTGCGGCGCGCGGCGGGCCAGGCGCCCCTGCGGGTCCAGCCCGTCGTGGGCCACGTCGGGCTGGTTGGGAAACAGGTGTTCGGCCTCGATCACGCCGCCCTGCGCCGCCAGGATCACGCCGCGCTCGACCAGGTTCTCCAGCTCGCGCACGTTGCCCGGCCAGTCGTGCTTCACCAGCGCCTGCAGCGCGCGGTCGCTGAACCCGTCCAGCCGCTTGTGGTGCAGCGCGGAAAAACGCGCCAGCAGGTGGCCCGCCAGCGGCTCGATGTCCGACTGGCGTTCGCGCAGCGGCGGGATGCAGATCGGGTAGACGTTCAGGCGGTAGAACAGGTCGCGGCGGAACTGGCCACGCGCCACCGCGCTCTCCAGATTGACGTTGGTCGCCGTCACCAGACGCACATTGACCTTGCGCGTGCTCTCGCTGCCCAGGCGCTCGATCTCGCCCTCCTGCAGCACCCGCAGCAGCTTGGCCTGGGCCGGCATCGGCAGATCGCCGACCTCGTCGAGAAACAGCGTGCCGCCCTCGGCACGCTCGAAGCGGCCGGCGCGCGCCGCGTGGGCGCCGGTGAACGCGCCCTTCTCGACCCCGAACAGTTCGGCCTCGATCAGCTCGGCCGGCAGGGCGGCGCAGTTGACCGCCACGAACGGCCCGGCGGCGCGCTCGGAGTGCGCGTGCAGCGCGCGCGCGAAACGCTCCTTGCCCACGCCCGTCTCGCCGGTCAGCAACACGGTGACCTGGGTGCTGGCGGCGCGGTGCATCAGGTCGTGCGCGCGCTGGAAGCCCGGCGAGGTGCCGACCAGCATGCCGCCCGACTCGGCCGGCTCCAGGCTGCTCTTGAGCGCCTCCACCTGCTGGCTCAGCGCGGCCATCTTCTCCAGCAGCGAGTCGTCCTCGAAGTACTGCCGGTGCGCGTCGCCGTCGGGCCATTCGTCGATCGGGCGGCCGACGATCTGGCAATGGTCGTCGCCGCAGGCCGAGCACTTCGTTTCCTTGAACAGGATCAGCCGGCCCATGAAGGCGCTGGTGTAGCCGCTCGCGTAGCCCAGCAGGGTCCAGCAGGCCGGTTCGTCGACCACACCGTATTTCAGTCGGTGGGCGTGCGCCTCCCAGGAATCGTCCCAGCGGAACTCGCCCTCGAACTGGCCGGCGGCGGCGTTCATCTCCAGCCGCACCGGTGTCACGCGCGCCGCGCCCTCGAGCATGTGCAGCTGCGGCCCGACCAGGAACATGTCTTCCAGCGTCTTCGAGCCGCGCGTCTTGGCCGCGAAGCCCGCGTCGTGCAGCCCACAGGCGTAACCCATGCGGGTCAGCAGCCGCCGCGCGTGCTCCTTGCCGACCGAGGTGATGAGGTCGTGGCGCAGCGCCGTCAGCGCCGCCGTGTGCAGCAGCACCATGCGGCGCTCGCCCAGCCAGATCGCGCCACTGTCGGGCTCGAAGCGCAGCAGGCGCCGCAGATCGGCGTCGGGGGGATAGGTCAGGGAATGGTCCAAGCGTGTCTCCGGGATCGGGGACTGCCGCCCCGTGAATCTCGATATTTTCGGGACATCCCGTCCGATGGGCAAGCGGTTCTCCATCCCGTGCCAGCTTGATCATTTGAGCAAACCGGCGCTAGCAAGGCTGTCCAAATCGTGAACGAATGCCGCTATGGACCGGCCGGCAAGCATTGCAGGCGCTATCGACCTGGCCAGAGCCATGCAAATGCTGCACGGCACACAAGCCTCTGGCGGTCGGATTTCTAGGGGATTTCCCTGAAATATCGAGATTTTTGACCAACGCCGGGCCAACTGGCATGTCCCGTGCGAAAGGGCGAGGGTCCAACGAACCCGCCCGACACCATGACGCCAGAACCCGATACCCGATTGCCCGTCTGCGACACCACGCTGCGGTACGTGCGGGTGCTGGAGCGGCGCGCCGACGGCCAGGTCAGCTTCGAGTTCTCGATCGGCTGGCCGGAGCTGGCGGTGGAGCTGATGCTGCCGGCCCAGGCCTTCGAGGCCTTCTGCGCCAACAACCGGGTGCAGCGTCTGGACACCTGAGTTCCCGAGAGCCGTTCAACAACCATTCCAACGGAGACAAGCACCGATGAACATCGACCTGCAGGCGCGGGAGATCACGCCGCTGCGCCAGACCTACGCCCACGTGGCGAAATACATCGGCGGCGACAAAACCGCCAGCCGCTACCAGGAGGCCACTTTCGGCGCCCAGCCGATGGTCAACTTCCACTACCGGCCGACCTGGGACCCGGGCCACGAACTCTTCGACGCCAGCCGCAGCAAGATCGTGCTGGCCGACTGGTACGTGCTCAAGGACCCGCGCCAGTTCTATTACGCGACCTGGACCATGACCCGCGCCCGCCAGCAGGACGCGGTCGAGGCCAACTTCCAGTTCGTCGAGCAGCGCGGCATGGTCGGCAAGATGCCCGACGCCGTGCGCGAGAAGGCACTGTCCGTGCTGATGCCGCTGCGCCACGCGGCCTGGGGCGCCAACATGAACAACGCCTCGATCTGCGCCTACGGCTACGGCACCGCCTTCACCGCACCGGCCATGTTCCACGCGATGGACAACCTGGGCGTAGCGCAGTACCTGACCCGCCTGGGCCTGGCCCTGGGCGAACCCCAATCGCTCGAAGACGGCAAGCAGGCCTGGCTGGACGCGCCCGAGTGGCAGGGCCTGCGCCGCCTGGTCGAAGACAGCTTCGTGGTCCAGGACCCGTTTGAGCTGTTCGTGGCGCAGAACTTCGCGCTCGACGGCCTGCTGTACCCGCTGATCTACGGTGGCTTCGTCGACGACCACGTTGCCCTGCAGGGCGGCACCGCCGTCGCGATGCTGACCAGCTTCATGCCCGAGTGGCACGACGAGAGCGCGCGCTGGATCGACGCCGTCATCAAGGCCGCGGGCGCCGAGTCGGACGCCAACCGCGCGCTGCTGCGCGACTGGGCCGGCCACTGGATGGACCGCGCCCAGGCCGCCCTCTCGCCCATCGCCCGCCTGGCCCTGGGCGAGACCGGAGAAACCGTGCTGAGCGACGCCCGCGTGCAGCTCCAGGCGCGGCTGGCCAAGTCCGGCGTCACCGCCTGACCAGGCCTGAACAGGAGACCACAACATGTCCGACGTATTCATCGCCTTCCAGCACAACGAAGAGTCCCGTCCGGTGATCGACGCCATCGTGGCCGACAACCCGAACGCGGTGCTGACCCACCCGACCGGCCTGGTCAAGATCAATGCGCCCGGCAGCCTGACCATCCGCCGCGAAACCATCGAAGGCCTCACCGGCCGGCCCTACGACCTGCAAGCCATCCACGTCAACCTCGTCACCCTCTCGGGCTACATCGACGAGGACGACGACCAGCTCACGCTGAGCTGGAAGCACTGAACACAACGCAGAAGGAGACAACGCATGGACACCCGTGTTGCCAGCAAGAAGCTCGGCCTGAAAGAACGCTACGCCGCCATGACCCGCGGCCTGGGCTGGGAGACCAGCTACCAGCCAATGGACAAGGTGTTCCCGTACGACAAGTACGAGGGCATCAAGATCCACGACTGGGACAAGTGGCAGGACCCGTTCCGCCTGACCATGGACGCCTACTGGAAGTATCAGGGCGAGAAGGAGAAGAAGCTCTACGCCGTCATCGAGGCCTTCGCGCAGAACAACGGCCAGCTCGGCGTGTCCGACGCGCGCTACGTCAACGCGCTCAAGCTGTTCATCCAGGGCGTGACGCCGCTGGAGTACTACGCACACCGCGGCTTCGCCCATGTGGGCCGCCAGTTCACCGGCGAAGGCGCCCGCGTCGCGGCGCAGATGCAGTCCATCGACGAGCTGCGCCACTACCAGACCGAGACGCACGCGATCAGCCACTACAACAAGTACTTCAACGGCATTCACCACTCGAACCACTGGTACGACCGCGTGTGGTACCTGTCGGTGCCCAAGAGCTTCTTCGAAGACGCCTGCACCGGCGGCCCGTTCGAGTTCCTCACCGCCGTCAGCTTCAGCTTCGAGTACGTGCTGACCAACCTGCTGTTCGTGCCCTTCATGAGCGGCGCGGCGCACAACGGCGACATGTCCACCGTGACCTTCGGCTTCAGCGCGCAGAGCGACGAGAGCCGCCACATGACGCTGGGCATCGAGTGCATCAAGTTCCTGCTGGAGCAGGACCCGGACAACGTGCCCATCGTGCAGCGCTGGATCGACAAGTGGTTCTGGCGCGGCTACCGCCTGCTGACCCTGGTCGCGATGATGCAGGACTACATGCTGCCCAAGCGCGTGATGAGCTGGAAGGAAGCCTGGGAGATGTACGCCGAAGAAAACGGCGGCGCCCTGTTCAAGGACCTGGCGCGCTACGGCATCCGCGAGCCGGCCGGCTGGAAGCAGGCCTGCGAAGGCAAGGACCACATCAGCCACCAGGCCTGGGCCACCTTCTACAACTACAACGGCGCCGCCCCGTTCCACACCTGGGTGCCCAAGGAAGACGAACTGGCCTGGCTGAGCGAGAAGTACCCCGAGACCTTCGACAAGTACTACCGCCCGCGCTGGGAGTTCTGGCGCGACCAGGCCGCCGAAGGCAAGCGCTTCTACAACATGACGCTGCCGATGCTGTGCACCACCTGCCAGGTCCCGATGCTGTTCACCGAAGAGGGTGACCCCAGCAAGATCTGCTACCGCGACAGCGACTACAAGGCCTACAAGTACCACTTCTGCAGCGACCACTGCAAGAGCATCTTCGACCACGAGCCCGAGAAGTACGTGCAGAGCTGGCTGCCGGTGCACCAGATCTACCAGGGCCACTGCTTCCCCGAAGGCACCGACCCGACCGCCGAGGGCTTCGACCCGCTGATGGCCGTGCTCAAGTACTACGAGATGGAAGTCGGCCGCGACAACTTCGACTTCGAAGGTTCGGAAGACCAGAAGAACTTTGCGATGTGGAAAGGAGACTCGAAATGAGCGTCGTCGCCATCGCCCCCTACGAGTTCACGCCCAGGGATGTGCGCGAGAACTTCCCCGCCCCGCTGCTCTACATCGGCTGGGAAGACCACCTGATGTTCTGCGCCCCCGTCTGCCTGCCGCTGCCGCCGGACACCCCGTTCGGCGCACTGTCGGCCGCGGTGCTGCCCGGCATCTACGGCTACCACCCGGACTTCGCCAAGATCGACTGGGCCCAGGTCGAGTGGAAGAAGAACGGCCAGCCCTGGACGCCCGACCAGGCCAAGTCGCTGGCCGAGAACGGCCTGGTGCACAAGGACGCGATCCGCTTCAGAACCCCTGGGCTCACAGGGATCAAAGGTTCGTTCAGCTGATCCGGCCATGAGCTACCAACTGACGATCGAGCCGCTGGGCACGACCATCGAGGTCGAAGAAGGCCAGACGGTGCTGGACGCGGTGCTGCGGCAGGGTCTCTACCTGCCGCACGCCTGCGGCCACGGCCTCTGCGGCACCTGCAAGGTGCAGGTCTGCGATGGCGAGGTGGACCACGGCGCGGCCAACCCGTTCGCGCTGATGGACTTCGAGCGCGACGACGGCAAGACCCTGGCCTGCTGCGCCACGCTGCAGGCCGACACCACCATCGAGGCCGACATCGACGAGGAACCCGATGCGCGCGTGATCCCGGTGCGCGACTTCGCGGCCACGGTCAGCCGCGTCGAGGACCTCACGCCCACCATCAAGGCGATCCACCTGCAGCTGGACAAGGCCATCGACTTCCAGGCGGGGCAGTACGTACAGGTGGAGATCCCGGGTGTGGGCAGCCGCGCCTTCTCGATCGCCAATCACCCCGCCGACGTGGCCGCCACGAAGGGCATCGAGCTCAACGTGCGCAAGCTGCCCGGCGGCGCCGGCACCACCTGGCTGCACGAGCAGCTCAAGGCCGGCGACCGCCTGCGCGTGGCCGGCCCCTACGGCCGTTTCTTCGTGCGCGAGTCGGCGCGCCAGCCGATGCTGTTCATGGCCGGCGGCTCGGGGCTGTCGAGCCCGCGCTCGATGATCGTGGACCTGCTCTCGCGCGGCTGCACGCTGCCCATCGCCCTGGTCTACGGCCAGCGTTCGCACGAGGAGCTGTACTACGACGCCGAGTTCCGCGCGCTCGCCGAACAGCACGCCAACTTCACGTACGTGCCGGCGCTCTCGCACGAGCCCGAGGGCTCGGACTGGGACGGCTTCCGCGGCTTCGTGCACGAAGCGGCCAAGGCGCATTTCGGCGGCAGCTTTGCGGGCCAGAAGGCCTACCTGTGCGGGCCGCCGCCCATGATCGAGGCCTGCATCTCCACCCTGATGCAGGGCCGCCTGTTCGAGCGCGACATCTACACCGAGAAGTTCCTATCGGCGGCCGACGCGCAGGCCGCCCGCAGCCCGCTGTTCAGGCAGGTCTGAGGCCGTTGCCGCCCTTCGTTTCGCTCTTCCCATGCGCACGCACCACCTCCAGGAACATGGCCAGCACCGGCGACGGATCGCCGCGCCGGTAGAGGCAGCTCAACTCCAGGTCCTTGAGGTGGCGGCTGCGCAAGGGCACGAACACCACGCCCGGCAGGCGCAGGCTGGCGGCCGACCGGGTGGCGATGGTCAGCCCGAAGCCACTGGCCACCAGGGCCACGGCCGTCACCACGTCCTCGACGTCCTGCTCGACCGCCAGCCGCACGCCTTCCTGGCGGAAGGCCTCGGCCACTTCCTGCGCCAGCCCGTGGATGGCCTCGTTGGGGTAGAGGATCATGGGCAGCCCGTCGAGGTCGGCCATCCCGACCTGCCTGCGCTGCGCCAGCGGGTGCGCTTCGTGCATCGCCACCAGCAGCGGCTCGCGCAGCACCGACTCGACCACCAGGTCCGGCTCGGGCGGGACCAGTCGGTTGAAGCCCACGCTGATGCGCCGTTCGCGCAGCGCCTGCAGCTGCTCGGACTTGGTGAGGTTGTGCAGCGCGATGCGCACCTCGGGCCGCTGCGCGTGGAACTTCGCGAGCACGCGGGGAATGACGTCCAGCACGCCCGAGCCGTAGATGCCCACGTCGAGCTGTCCGGTCAGCCCCTGCGCCGCGCGCCGCGTGCGCTCGGCCGCGCGCTGCGCCAGGTGCAGCAGGTTGGGCACCTCGTCCAGCAGCGCCTGGCCCGCCTCGGTCAGCTCCACACCGGCCGGCGTGCGCAGGAACAGCGGCGCACCCATCTCGTCTTCCAGCGCCTTGATCTGGCGCGACAGCGGCGGCTGCGCCATGTGCAGGCGCTCGGCCGCGCGGGTGAAGTTGCGCTCTTCGGCGACCGCCAGAAACTGGCGCATGTCTTTGAGATCCATGGGGCCTCCTGGTTCGGTTCGCAATACCTCACCAGTATAGGGTCGCAAAAATTCGGTATTGGACGGTATGACCGCTCCGCCCTATCTTTGGCAGCTGAAGCTGCTGCGTTGAAGAAGAACTGAGACATGTCCCTGTTTGATTCCCGCCCCAAGTTCGCCGTGCACGTCGCCCAGACGGACGAGACCTATCCCTGTGCCGGCAACGAAAGCCTGCTGACGGGCATGGTCCGGCTCGGCCGCAAGGGCATCCCGGTGGGCTGCGTCAACGGCGGCTGCGGGGTCTGCAAGGTCCGCATCGTCGAGGGACAGATCAAGGCCCTGGGGCCGATCAGCCGTGCACACGTGACGCTCGACGAAGAGAACCAGGGCTACACGCTGGCCTGCCGCGTGGCGCCCCAGACGCCGGTGAACCTCGAAGTGGCCGGCAAGTTGAGAAAACCGTTTTCCAAGGGGCGCGCAGAGTCTGCGACTGCCAGCCCTTCGATTCAACAGCAGTAACCAACCCCAAGGAGACAAAACATGGGTGTGATGCGCATCGGGCACGCCAGCCTGAAAGTGATGGACATCGACGCGGCCGTCCGGCACTACGAGAACGTGCTGGGCATGAAGACCACCATGAAGGACAAGGCGGGCAACGTCTACCTCAAGTGCTGGGACGAATGGGACAAGTACTCGGTCATCCTGACCCCATCGGACCAGGCCGGCATGAACCACCTGGCCTACAAGGTCGAAAAGGAAGCCGACCTTGAAGCGCTTCAGCAGAAGATCGAGGCCTGGGGCGTGAAGACCACCATGCTCGACGAAGGCACCCTGCCCTCGACCGGCCGCATGCTGCAGTTCAAGCTGCCCAGCGGGCACGAAATGCGCCTCTATGCCAGCAAGGAGTTTGTCGGCACCGACGTGGGCAGCACCAACCCCGACCCCTGGCCCGACGGCCTCAAGGGCGCGGGCGCTCACTGGCTGGACCACTGCCTGCTGATGTGCGAGATGAATCCCGAGGCCGGCATCAACACCGTGGCCGACAACACCCGCTTCATGACCGAGGCACTGGACTTCTTCCTGACCGAGCAGGTGCTGGTCGGACCCGAAGGCAACATGCAGGCGGCCACCTGGATGGCCCGCACCACCACGCCGCACGACATCGCCTTCGTGGGCGGCCCGCGCAGCGGCCTGCACCACATCGCCTTCTTCCTGGACTCGTGGCACGACGTGCTCAAGTCCGCCGACGTGATGGCCAAGACCAAGACGCGCATCGACGTGGCCCCCACCCGCCACGGCATCACGCGCGGCGAAACCATCTACTTCTTCGATCCCAGCGGCAACCGCAATGAGACCTTCGCCGGCCTGGGCTACCTGGCCCAGCGCGACCGGCCGGTGACAACCTGGACCGAAGACCAGATGGGCAGCGGGATTTTCTATCACACGGGCAATCTGGTGCCGTCTTTCACCGAGGTGTACACGTGATCTCCCCCCTGCGCCGCTGACGCGGCTTCCCCCCTCTCTGGCGCGCCTTCGGCGCTTGGAGGGGGGACGGCACCTGAGGCCCGGCGGAGCCGGTTCCTCGGTGCCCCTCGAACCGGAGTCACCTTTCTCTCGCCGCTTCTTCTTATGACATCCGCTCTCTCTGTTCCCTCTTCCGTCATCACCGCATCTGCGGCTTCGATGGCCTGTCAGGCGGCGGTGGCGCACGCGGAGGCATTGGGCATTCGCATCAATGTGGCCGTGACCGATGCCTCGGGCACGCTGGCCGCTTTTCTGCGCATGCCCAATGCCTTCCTGCATTCGATCGACATCGCGATCGACAAGGCCTACACCGCCGCGAGCTTCGGCTTTCCCACCTCGCAATGGGGCGGCGTCATCGGTGACGACGAGCTGCTGCGCATCGGCCTGAACCAGCGCCAGCGCCTGGTGCTGTTCGGCGGCGGCCTGCCGGTCGTGACCGACGGCCAGCGCATTGGCGGTATCGGTGTTTCCGGCGGCTCGGCCGAGCAGGACGAGGCCTGCGCCCGCGCCGGCCTGAAAGCCCTGGGCCTCGACTGATTTTTCATCTCACTCACGCACCATGAAACAGTTCCTGAACTTCATCAACGGCGAATTCGTCGCCACCGCCAAGACCTTCGACAACCGCAACCCGGCCACCAATGAAGTGGTCGGCCAGGTGCACGAGGCCGGCCAGGCCGAGGTCGACGCCGCCGTGGCCGCGGGCCGTGCCGCGCTCAAGGGCGAGTGGGGCACGATGAGCGTGGTCAAGCGCGCCGAGCTGCTGCACGCGGTGGCCGACGAGATCAACCGCCGCTTCGACGACTTCCTGGCCGCCGAACTGGCCGACACCGGCAAGCCGCGTTCGCTGGCCTCGCACATCGACATCCCACGCGGCGCGGCCAACTTCAAGATCTTTGCCGACATCGTCAAGAACGTGCCGACCGAGAGCTTCCAGATGACCACGCCCGACGGCGGCACGGCCATCAGCTACGGTCTGCGCAAGCCCCTGGGCGTGGTCGGCGTGATCTGCCCCTGGAACCTGCCGCTGCTGCTGATGACCTGGAAGGTCGGCCCGGCCCTGGCCTGCGGCAACACCGTCATCGTCAAACCCTCGGAGGAAACCCCCGCCACCGCGACCCTGCTGGGCGAGGTGATGAACGCGGTCGGCGTGCCCAAGGGCGTGTACCAGGTGCTGCACGGCTTCGGCCCAGGCTCGGCCGGCGAATTCATCACCAAGCACCCGGGTGTCAACGGCATCACCTTCACCGGCGAGACCCGCACGGGTGAAGCCATCATGGCCGCCGCCGCCAAGGGTGTGCGCCCGGTGTCGTTCGAACTCGGCGGCAAGAACGCCGGCATCGTGTTCGCCGACGCCGACTTCGACAAGGCCATCGCCGGCATCACCCGCAGCGCCTTCGAGAACTGCGGCCAGGTCTGCCTGGGCACCGAGCGCGTGTACGTGCAGCGCCCGATCTTCGACAAGTTCGTCGCGGCACTGAAAGCCAAGGCCGAAGGCCTGAAGATCGGCGGCCCCGACATGCCGGGCGTGGGCATCGGCCCGCTGATCTCTGCGGAGCACAAGCAGAAGGTCATGGGCTACTACGCCAAGGCCAAGGCCGAGGGTGCGACCGTGATCACCGGCGGCGGCGAACCGGCCATGACGGGCGAGTACGCCAACGGCCACTTCGTCCAACCGACCATCTGGACCGGCCTGCCCGAAAGCGCCAGCGTGATCCGCGAAGAAATCTTCGGCCCCTGCTGCCACATCGCGCCCTTCGACACCGAAGAGGAAGCGATTGCCCTGGCCAACGCCACCGACTACGGCCTGGCCACCACCGTGTGGACGCAGGATCTGGGCAAGGCGCACCGGATGGCCGCGGCCATCGAAGTCGGCCTGTGCTGGATCAACAGCTGGTTCCTGCGTGACCTGCGCACCGCCTTCGGCGGCAGCAAGGCCTCGGGCATCGGCCGCGAAGGCGGCGTGCACTCGCTGGAGTTCTACACGGAACTCCGCAACGTGATGGTGAAGCTGTGATCTCCCCCCTGCGCCGCTGCGCGGCCCTGGACGAACGGCCTCGTGCGCCGACAGCGAGTGGGCCGGGGCGACTGGTGCAGTGAAGTAAAGGAGGAGGCGGGCGCGCAGCGACCGACGGGGGACATGAACGGAACCAGTCGTCCCGGCCCACTCGCCGCCCCTTCAACGCAAAGACCTCAAGGACAAGACACATGAATGCCCCACACAACCCTGAAATTGCGCTGAGCGTTCGCACAGGCAGCTTCAACACCAACGTGCACGACCTCGGCAGCTCCAAGCCGGGACAGCCTCCGGTGCTGTTCATCCACGGCTCCGGTCCGGGTGTGAGCGCCTGGGCCAACTGGCGCCTCGCCATGCCGGTCATCGCAAAGGACCGCCGCGTGATCGCGCCCGACATGGTGGGCTTCGGCTACACCGACCGCCCCGCCGGCATGACCTACAACATGGACACCTGGGTGCAGCAGGCGCTGGATGTCATGGACGCGATGGGCGTCGAGAAAGCCGACGTGGTCGGCAACAGCTTTGGCGGTGCGCTCTCGTTGGCGCTGGCGATCCGCGCGCCGCAGCGCGTGCGCCGTCTGGTGCTCATGGGCTCGGTCGGCGTGCCCTTCCCGATCACGCCGGGCCTGGATGCGGTCTGGGGCTACGAGGCGTCGCTGGACAACATGAAGCGCATCATGGACGTGTTCGCCCACGACCGGGGCCTGATCACCGACGAGCTGGCCGAGCTGCGCTACCAGGCCAGCGTCCGCCCCGGCTTCCAGGAATCGTTTTCGGCCATGTTCCCCGCCCCGCGCCAGCGCTGGGTCGATGCCATGGCCAGCCCCGAGGCCGCCATCCGCGCGCTGCCGCACGAGACCCTGATCGTGCACGGCCGCGAAGACCAGGTGATTCCGCTGCAGACCTCGCTGACGCTGAGCCAGTGGATTCCCAACAGCCAGCTGCACGTGTTCGGCCACTGCGGCCACTGGACGCAGATCGAACACGCCGCACGCTTCGTCCAGCTGGTGTCGAACTTCCTCGCCGAAGCCGACGCCCGGGCCGCCGCCTGACCTTTTCACTCATCGGATACGCATCATGGACAAACAGAAGATCCAGCACTACGGCGACGAGCTCTACCAGTCGCTGCTCGACCGCCAACCCGTCGCTCCGCTGACCGACCGCGAAGCGGACATCACCATCGAGGACGCCTACCAGATCCAGCTGCGCATGATCCAGCGCCGCCTGGACGCGGGCGAGCGCGTGGTGGGCAAGAAAATCGGCGTGACGAGCAAGGTCGTGATGGACATGCTCAAGGTCAACCAGCCCGACTTCGGCCACCTGCTCTCGGGCATGGTCTACAACGAAGGCCAGCCCATCCCGGTGGGCACCATGATCGCGCCCAAGGCCGAGGCCGAGGTCGCCTTCATCCTGGCGCGCGACCTCGAAGGCCCCGGCGTCACCGCGGCCGACGTGCTGCGCGCCACCGACTGCGTGATGCCCTGCTTCGAGATCGTCGACAGCCGCATCAAGGACTGGAAGATCAAGATCCAGGACACCGTGGCCGACAACGCGTCGTGTGGCGTGCTCACGCTCGGCGGCCTGCGCAAGAGCCCGCGCGACCTCGACCTCGCGCTGGCCGGCATGGTGCTGGAGAAGAACGGCGAAATCATCAGCACGTCCTGCGGCGCATCGGTGCAGGGCTCGCCGGTCAACGCGGTCGCCTGGCTGGCCAACACGCTCGGCCGTCTGGGCATCGGCCTCAAGGCCGGCGACATCATCCTCTCGGGCTCGCAGTCGCCGCTGGTGCCGGTGGTAGCGGGCGACAGCCTGTATTGCAGCGTCGGCGGCCTGGGCGGCACGTCGGTGCGTTTCGTCGCCTGAGCGGGAAGGAAACAACCACATGAAACTCGACAAGAACACCCTCGCCCAACTGGCCGAGCACCTGGAAAACGCCGAGCTGAAGGCGCACGACGTCACCAAGATCACCGACGACCACCCGGACATGGACTGGGACGACGCCTACGCGATCCAGGACCTGATCCGCGCGCGCAAGGAAGGACGCGGCCACAAGACGGTGGGCCTCAAGTGCGGCCTGACCTCCTACGCCAAGATGAAGCAGATGGGCGTGGAAACGCCGGTCTTCGGCTTCGTCAGCGACTACATGGCCTGCGCCGAAGGCAGCGATATCCGGACGGCCGAACTCATCCACCCCAAGGTCGAGGCCGAGATCTGCGTCGTCACCAAGGCGCCGCTCAAGGGCCCGGGCTGCCACGTCGGCGCCGTGATGGCCGCGATCGACTTCGTGATCCCCGGCGTGGAGATCATCGACAGCCGCTACCGCGACTTCAAGTTCGACCTCAAGAGCGTGATCGCCGACAACACCTCGGCCTCGCGCTTCGTGATCGGCGGGCGCGCCCGCCGTGTGGAAGACCTGGACCTGCGCACGCTGGGCGTGGTGCTGGAGAAGAACGGCCAGATCGTGGCCATGGCCGCCGGCGCCGCCGTGATGGGCCACCCTGCCGCCGCCATCGCTGCCCTGGCCAACCACCTGGGCGCGCGCGGCCAGGAGATCCCGGCGGGCAGCTTCATCATGACCGGCGGCGTGACCGAAGCCATTGCGGTGCAGGCCGGCGACAGCGTGAACGTGCGCTTCCAGGACCTGGGCACGGTCGGCATGCGCTTCGTCTGAGCGCCGCCCTGAGCCGCCTGCACCCATGAACGCACCCGCCACCCCGTCGCGCGCCGTGACCGTGCTGGTCACGCGCCGGGTCGCCCCCGAAGGCGTGACCGCCTTCGAGTCGGCCATGGCCGGCATGATCGAGGCGGCCACCCACTTCCCCGGCCACCTGGGCGGCCAGCTGGTGCGCCCTGGCGAGGCCGGCGGCGGCGACGAGCCCCTGCTCTACCACGTGGTCTTCGCCTTCGACAACGACGCGCACCTGGCCGCCTGGCAGGACTCGCCCGAGCGGGCCCGCTGGCTCGCGCAGGTCGCACCCCACACCGTCGGTGCGCAGGAGATGCGCCGGGTCAGCGGGCTGGACTACTGGTTCGCGCCGGCGGGCAGCACCACCAAGGCGCCGCCGCCGCGCTGGAAGGTGGCGGCCGTGACCTGGCTGGGCATCTTCCCGACCGTGCTGCTGCTGTTCCTCACCGTGGCGCCGCTGCTGGCCGACTGGCCGCTGGTGCCGCGCACCATGGTCATCACCGCGCTGGTGGTGCTGCTCATGACCTGGGTGGTGGCGCCGCGCCTGACCCGCTGGCTGGCAGGCTGGCTGCACGCCCGTCCGCCCGCAGGAGGGCGCCCATGAGCCCGGCACCACGCCCCCTGGCGGGGCAGACCGCCTTCGTCTCGGGCTCGACCGCCGGCATCGGCCTGGCCATCGCCCAGGCCCTGCTGGCCGACGGCGCCCATGTGGTGCTCAACGGCCGCGGCGAGGCGTCGGTGCAGCGCGCCCTGCAGACCCTGCGCCAACAGCACCCGCAGGCCGAGGTGTCCGGCATCGCCGCCGACCTGGGCACCGCCGCCGGCTGCGAGCAGGTGGCGACCCGGCTGGCCGATGTGGACATCCTGGTCAACAACCTTGGCATCTTCGAGCCCAAGCCCTTCGAGCAGATCGCCGACGCCGACTGGCAGCACCTGTTCGAGGTCAACGTGATGAGCGGCGTGCGACTTTCACGCGCCGCCTTGCCGGGCATGCTGGAGCGCAACCGCGGCCGCATCGTCTTCATCTCCAGCGAGTCGGGCATCTGTCCGCCGGCCGAAATGGTGCACTACGGCATGAGCAAGTCGGCCCAGCTGTCCGTGGCACGCGGCCTGGCCGAGTGCTGCGCCGGCACCGCCGTCACGGTCAACAGCGTGCTGCCCGGCCCCACGCTGACCGAAGGCGCACGCGCTTTCTTCGACACGCTCGCCACACAGCAGGGCCTGAGCTTCGACGAAGCCGCGGCCCGCTTCTTCCGGGAAGCGCGGCCCACCTCGCTGCTGCGCCGCTTCATCCGCCCCGACGAGGTGGCGGCCATGGTGGCCTACGTCTGCAGCCCGCAGGCCAGCGCCACCACCGGCGCCGCGCTGCGGGTGGACGGTGGCGTGGTGCGCACGCTCACCTGAACCTTTTTTCTTCTTCCCCCAGGAGTCAACCCATGACCAAAAAAATCAAGTGCGCCCTCATCGGGCCCGGCAACATCGGCACCGACCTGCTGGCCAAGCTGCAGCGCAGCCCCGTGCTCGAACCCGTGTGGATGGTCGGCATCGATCCCAACTCCGACGGCCTCAAGCGCGCCAAGGAGATGGGCATCAAGACCACCGCCGAGGGTGTGGACGGCCTGATTCCGCACATGAAGGCCGACGGCGTGCAGATCGTGTTCGACGCCACCAGCGCCTACGTGCACGCCGAGAACTCGCGCAAGGTCAACGAACAGGGCGCGATGATGATCGACCTCACGCCCGCCGCCATCGGCCCCTACTGCGTGCCGCCGGTCAACCTCAAGCAGCACGTCGGCCAGCGCGAGATGAATGTGAACATGGTCACCTGCGGGGGCCAGGCCACCATCCCCATGGTCTACGCGGTCAGCCGCGTGCAGCCGGTGAGCTACGGCGAGATCGTCGCCACCGTGTCCAGCAAATCGGTCGGTCCCGGCACGCGCAAGAACATCGACGAGTTCACCCGCACCACGGCCGGCGCGGTCGAGAAGGTGGGCGGCGCCAAGAAGGGCAAGGCCATCATCGTGATCAACCCGGCCGAGCCGCCGCTGATCATGCGCGACACGGTGCACTGCCTGGTCGAAGGCACGCCCGACGAGGCCGCGATCACGAAGTCGGTGCACGACATGATCCGGGAAGTGCAGAAGTACGTGCCGGGCTACAAGCTGGTCAACGGCCCCGTCTTCGACGGCAACCGCGTCTCGGTCTTCATGGAGGTCGAGGGCCTGGGCGACTACCTGCCCAAGTACGCCGGCAACCTGGACATCATGACCGCCGCCGCCGCGCGCACCGCCGAGATGTTTGCCGAAGAAATCCTGAAGGGCGAGCTCGTGCTCGAACCCGTCGCCGCCTGATCCGGAGCACCCCATGAGCCAACAAAAAATCACCCTGCACGACATGACCCTGCGCGACGGGATGCACCCCAAGCGCCACCTGATGACACTCGACCAGATGAAGAGCATCGCTTGCGGCCTCGACGCCGCGGGTGTGCCGCTGATCGAGGTGACCCACGGCGACGGCCTGGGCGGCTCCAGCGTCAACTACGGCTTCCCGGCCCACAGCGACGAGGAGTACCTGGGCACCGTGATCCCGCTGATGAAGCAGGCCAAGGTCTCGGCCCTGCTGCTGCCCGGCATCGGCACCGTCGACCACCTGAAGATGGCGCACGGCCTGGGCGTGCACACCATCCGCGTCGCCACGCACTGCACCGAGGCCGACGTGAGCGAGCAGCACATCACCTACGCCCGGAAGCTCGACATGGACACCGTCGGCTTCCTGATGATGGCCCACATGAACAGTCCCGAAGGCCTGGTGAAACAGGCCAGGCTGATGGAGGGCTACGGCGCCAACTGCATCTACATCACCGACTCGGCCGGCTACATGCTGCCCGGCGACGTGAAGGTCCGCCTGCAGGCGGTGCGCGACGCGCTCAAGCCCGAGACCGAGCTGGGCTTCCACGGCCACCACAACCTCGCCATGGGCGTGGCCAACTCGGTCGCCGCCATCGAGTGCGGCGCCACGCGCATCGACGCCGCCGCCGCCGGCCTGGGCGCGGGCGCGGGCAACACGCCGATGGAGGTGCTGGTCGCCGTGCTCGACCGCATGGGCGTGAGCACCGGTGTCGACGTCTGGAAGATCCAGGACGTGGCCGAAGACCTGGTGACGCCGATCATGGACTTCCCGATCCGCATCGACCGCGACGCGCTCACGCTGGGCTACGCGGGCGTGTACGGCAGCTTCCTGCTGTTCGCCAAGCGCGCCGCCGTCAAGTACGGCCTGTCGGCGCGCGACATCCTGGTCGAGCTGGGCCGCAAGAAGATGGTCGGCGGCCAGGAAGACATGATCGAAGACACCGCGATGACCATGGCCCGTGCGCGCGATGCGCAACTGCAGAAAAAAGCCGCCTGAGGAAGACACATGGACCGCAGACAATTCATCGGCGCAGCAGGCGCCGGCATGGCGCTGACCCACCTGAACGGCTGGGCACAGGACAGCTACCCCGCCCGCCCCGTCAAACTCATCGTGCCCTTCCCGCCGGGCGGACCGACCGACGTCATGGGCCGCACCGCGGCCAAGGCCATGGGCGACGTGCTGGGCCAGTCCTTCGTGGTCGAGAACAAGGCCGGCGCCGCGGGCAACATCGGCACCGATGCGGTCGCCAAGGCCGCCCCCGACGGCCACACGATCGGGCTCTCGGCCATCAGCAGCCTGGCGATCGCGCCCCACCTGATGGCGTCGGTGCCCTTCAATGTCGACAAGGACTTCGCCCCCATCTCGCTGGTCGGCACCACCCCTTGCGCCATCGTGGTCCATCCGTCGGCCCCGTTCTCCGACCTCAAGGGTCTGGTGGCCTATGCGAAGGCCAACCCCGGCAAGCTGGCCTACGCCAGCTCGGGCATCGGCACCAGCAACCACCTCGCGGCCGAACTGCTGCAGACCTCGGCGGGCATCGACCTGCTGCACATCCCCTACAAGGGCTCCAGCCAGATCGTGCCCGACCTGCTCGCCGGCACCATCATCATGAGCGTCGAGAGCTCGCTGACCACCACGCTGCAGCATGTCCGCGCGGGCAAGCTCAAGGCGCTGGCGGTGACCTCGCCGACGCGGTCCAAGGCCCTGCCGGATGTGCCCACCGTCTCCGAATCGGGTTACCCCGGCTTCGCGGTCGAAAGCTGGTTCGGCCTGGTCGCGCCCGCGGCCACGCCGGCCGCGATCGTGCAGAAGCTGCACGACGCCTGGGCCAAGGGTGCGAAAACCGCCGAGGCGCAGACCGCGTTCGACAACATCGCCGGCACGCTGCGGGTCACCACGCCACAGGAGTTCGGCGCCTTCATCAAGGCCGAGAACAACCGCTGGGGCGCCCTGATCCGCAAGCAGAACATCAAGGCCGACTGACACCCACCACAGGATCACCACCATGCCGTTCGCACAGATCTACATCCTCGAAGGCCGCACGCCCGAGCAGAAGAAGGCCGTGATCGAGAAGGTCACCCAGGCGCTGCACGAGGCCATCGACGCGAAGAAGGAAACCATCCGCGTCTGGATCCACGAAATGCCCAAGGAGAACTGGGGCATCGCGGGCGTCAGCGCCAAAGACCTCGGCCGCTGACCAGGACCGGAATCGCCGCCCAGCGCTACCAGGGGCGCGTGGTCGTCGTGACCGGCGCCGCGCAGGGCATCGGCCGGGCCTGCGCGCTGCGCATGGCGGCCGAGGGCGCGCGCGTGGTGCTGGTGGACCGCGCCGCCGGCCCCTGCGAGGCGGTGCGCGACCAGATCACCGCTGCAGGCGGCGAGGGCCTGCTGGTGGCCGCCGACCTGGAGCAGCACGAAGGCGCGCAGGCCGTGGTGCAGGCGGCCCTGCAGGCCCACGGCCGCATCGACGTGTCGGTGCACAACGTGGGCGGCACCATCTGGGCCAAGCCGTTCTGGGAATACACGCCCGACGAGATGCAGCGCGAGATCAACCGCTCGCTCTGGCCCACGCTGTGGTGCTGCCGCGAAATGGCGGCGCTGATGAAGCGCCAGGGCGATGGCGCCATCGTCAACGTCGGCTCCATCGCCACCCGCGGCATCTACCGCGTGCCCTACGCCGCGGCCAAGGGCGGCGTGCACGCGATGACGGTGGCCATGGCGATGGAACTCGCCGAATTCGGCGTGCGCGTCAACTGCGTCTCACCCGGTGCCATCGACAACGGCCAGCGCATCGTGCCGCGCAACCCGCAGCCGCTGAGCGAGGCCGAGACCGGCTGGATGAAAGCCATCTACACCCAGTCGCTGCGCGACACGCCGATGAACCGCCTGGGCACACCAGAAGAGATCGCCGCGGCCATCGGCTTCCTGGGCGCGCCCGAGGCCTCGTACATCACCGGTCAGGTGCTGTTCGTGGGCGGCGGTGCCATCGGCTGAGGGCGGCTGGGATGAAGACGGTGGCCCAACTTGCCGAAGCGATCTGGG
This sequence comes from Hydrogenophaga sedimenti, assembly GCF_051857515.1. NCBI lineage: Bacteria > Pseudomonadati > Pseudomonadota > Betaproteobacteria > Burkholderiales > Comamonadaceae > Hydrogenophaga > Hydrogenophaga sedimenti. The sequence goes on along the minus strand of NZ_JBPZHA010000008.1, from coordinate 213,270 downwards.
CCGCCCGCCAGGCCGGGCGCACGCTGGACGCCGACGCCACCGTCGGCTCGCCCGACCTCGCCACCGCCTACGCCATCCAGCGCGCGCTGCTCGGCCTGCGCCTGGCCGCCGGCGAGCGCGTGGTCGGGTGGAAGCTGGGTTACACGTCGGAAGTGATGCGCCGCCAGATGGGCATAGCCCGGCCCAACATCGGGCCGCTGACCGACCGGATGCTGCTGAACTCGGGCGACGCGGTGCACGAGCGCCTGGTGCAGCCGCGGGTCGAACCCGAGATCGGGCTGCGCCTCCAAACCGCCCTCGACGCGCGGCACGCGCCCGTCGACCGCCACACCGTGGCCGCCGCCGTGGAGGGCGCCTACGCCTGCCTCGAGGTCGTGCACTCCACCTGGACCGGCTACCGCTTCAACCTCGAACAGAACACCGCCGACAACTCGTCCGCCGGCCAGGTCGTCGTCGGGCCGCGCCTGCCGGTGACCGACATGATGGCGGCGGGCACCGTTGCGGTGCGCCTGCACGACGGCAGCCACCACACGCTGGGCCAGGGCGTGGGCGCCGACGCCGACGGCCACCCGCTGGACGCGGTGGCGCGGCTGGCGCGGGAGCTGGCCGCGTTTGGTCAGCGGCTGGAGGCGGGTGATCTGGTGATCACGGGTGGGCTGACAAAGGCTTGTGAGCTGGAGGGGGGGGGGGAGGTTGACGGGGGTGTTTTCGTTTGGGGACGCTTGGTCGGTAGATGTGACTGTGCGGCGTCTGTGAAACGACACCTGATAGGTGCGGATCGCCTGCACATCAACCCGGTCAACGAACGGCTCCATCAAAGACGCCAGTGCAGCGTGAGCGGTCGCGTGACACCTTGACCAGTGAGCGGCCGGTGGAGGCGCCTCGACGATGGCCTGCAGAGAGGTCGAGTGACAGCCACCAGCCTTGTGCGGACTTCGGCCGCGATCAAATGAAGCGCTGCCACTGGTCGGCGCCGAGCCGACCGCGCAAGCCCTTCCCCAAACAACTGTATGTACAGTTTTGTGGCGCGATCTTGCACGCCACACCCACTCAAGGACCCCACATGCTCGACCACATGACGTTTCGCGTGACGGACATCGCCAAGGCCAAGGCCTTCTACAGCGCGGCCCTGGCCGCTGGGTTACAGCGTCTGCTTTGAAGGGAACTACGGCGCCAACATCCTCGGCCTGGCCTACCCGGACCCCGCCGAGCCCGACGGCAAGAAGGCCGACGTCTGGTTCATCGACGGGCCTTCGCCCTACGGCGGGCCGGCGGCGACTTCGGGTTGCCATCTGGCGTGGCGCGCACAAAGTCGCGCGCAGGTGGACGCCTTCTACAAGGCGGCGATGGCCGCCGGCGGCAAGGACAACGGTGCGCCCGGCCTGCGACCCGACTACCACCCCCACTACTACGGTGCCTTCGTGATCGACCCCGAGGGCAACAACATCGAAGCGGTCTGTCACCTGCCCGAGTGACCCGCGCCCCTGAAAACCGGCCTCAGCCCCCGGCTTCGCGCCGCTTGATGCGGTACTCCACCTGACCGCGCCGCAGTTGCAGCAGCCGCGCCACCGCCGACACGTTGCCGCCGCAGCGATCGATGGCGCGGTCGATCAGCATGGCCTCGATGTCGGTAAACGCGGCCTGCTGGTCCAGCAGCCGGTCCACCAGGCTGGGCAGGTCGCCCGCCGAATCGTCGCCTGGCACCGGGAAGCCGGGCGCGGCGCGCCCATGCCCGCCGGCGCGCACCAGATCGCCCGCTGGCCCCAGGCCCCAGGTGGTGCCGCGCAAGGTTTCGCCGCCGGCAAAGAGGTGTTGCACGTCGATGCTGCCGCCCGCTTCCGCGAGGATGACACCGCGTTCGATCATGTTTTCCAGCTCGCGCACATTGCCCGGCCAGTCGTAGTCCCACAGCGCTGCATAGGCCTGCGGGCTCAGGCCCTTCACGTCCTTGCCACAGCGGCGCACGCTGCGGTCCAGAAACAGGGCCACCAGCAGCGGGATGTCTTCCAGCCGCTCGCGCAGCGGCGGGATCTCGATCGGAAACACGTTCAGGCGGAAGAACAGGTCGGTGCGAAAGCGCCCTTCGCTGACCTCCTTGCGCAGGTCGACGTTGGCGGCGGCGACGATGCGCACGTCGGCCCGCCGCACTTCGGTGCCGCCCACCCGTTCGAACTCCCGCTCCTGGATCGCGCGCAGCACCTTGCCCTGTGCGGGCAGGCTCAGGCTGGCGATTTCGTCGAGAAACAGCGTGCCGCCATCGGCGCGTTCGAAGCGCCCGGGCCGCGCGCGGTCGGCGCCGGTGTAGGCCCCGCGCTCGACCCCGAACAGTTCGGCCTCGACCAGGTTGGCGGGAATGGCCGCGCAGTTGATGGTGATCATCGGCCCCGCGGCGCGCGGGCTGATGGAGTGCAGCGCCCGCGCGAAGCATTCCTTGCCCACGCCGCTTTCACCCCGGAACAGCACGGTCGAATGGGTGGGCGCCACGCGGCGCACCAGGTGGGCCACCGCGCGAAACCCGGCCGAGGTGCCGACGAAGCCACCCAGGTTGTCGCCAGGGTCGGCCACCGTGCTCGCGGGCGCGGCCGGGGGCTGACCTGCCGATGCCGCGGCGGCGGTATGAGCCCCCGGCGCCGACCACGAACGGCGGCGCCCCACGCGGTCCACGAAGGTGTCGACCTGCAGGTAGTCGGTGTCGTCTTCGCCGTCCTGCAGCGCTTCGGATTGCCACTCCACCAAGGGCCGGCCGATGACGCGGCAGCGCGCGTGCCCCATGGCCACGCACTCCACTTCGCGCCAGTGGATGGGCATGCCGGTCACGGCGGTGCAATAGCCATCGGCATACCCCACCATGGTCCAGCAGGCCGGTGAACCGCTCACGCCGCAGTGCGCCAGGTGGGCCTGGGCCTCCCAGCTCGCGCTCCAGTAGTAGTCGCCCCAGAACTGGCCCTGCGCGATGTCGACCTGCATCGCATCGACCGGCTGGTTGCGCACAAAACCTTCCATCTCGCGCAAGCGCGGCCCCAGCGCCAGCGCGTCGGCGGGGTCGGCGCGACCCAGTTGTTCGCGCACCCGCTGGCCGTCATCAAAGCCCTGCTGGTACCCCAGCCGCATCATGAGCGCGCGCGTTTTCGCGGTGCCGAGGCTGACGATGAGTTCGCGCCGCAATTCGGCAAACGACTCGGCCTGCATCAGCAGCATGCGCTGATCGAACAGCTGGATGTGGCCGGCGTCGGGCGAGAAATGCAGGTGGCCCGCCAGCAGTTTGGCGGGGTCGATGGCAGGGGTCAGGGGCATGGGAGCGTGGGGTTTGAAGAAGGCGACGGCAGGTCGTCGGCACCGGGTGAGTTTCCGCAAATGCGTAATCCAGAGGCTGTTCAGGTTTCCGCAAATCCTGAACAGCCACCCCCTGCACCGCCATCATGGTTTACCCCCGCTTGGCCAAAAACCGTTGCCCGACAAGGGCTTGCCGACGGCCTCTCTGTCGTCTCTCCGCCATCTGCGCGATGGCACATCGCTTGCAAGGAAGGCTGCCAAGGCCGCGCCCAACGGGCGGTGCAGCGGTCATCACAACGACGGAGACAACATGACCAACCCGACAGCCGACGCGGCCCACGGCCTGCTGCGCGTGCGCGTGTCGCACCGCGAGGTGCAGGCCGAGGACGTGGTGGCGCTCACCCTGGTGCCCATCGACGAAGCCCCCGATGCGTTGCCCGCCTTCGACGCTGGCGCCCACATCGACCTGCACCTGCCCAACGGCCTGGTGCGCCAGTACTCGCTGTGCAACGCGCCGCACGAGCGCGGCCACTACCTCGTCGCCGTGCTGCGCGAGCCCGCCGGACGCGGCGGCTCGGCCTGCGTGCACGAAGCCCTGCACGCCGGCACCGAGTTGCACATCGGCCGGCCCCGCAACGCTTTTGCACTGGCCCCCTGCCCACACACCTTGCTGCTGGCCGGCGGCATCGGCCTGACGCCGCTGCTGGCCATGGCCGAGCAGCTCTGGGCACAACAGCAACCCTTCGAGCTGCACATCTGCACACGCTCGGCCGCGCGGCTGCCGTTCCGCCAGCGGTTGCAGGCAGCCCCGTGGTCCGCACACGTGCACCTGCACCACGACGACGGGCCGCCCACGCAAAAGCTCGATGCGCACACGCTGCTCAGCCGCTCACCGCACGGCACCCAGGTCTGGGTGTGCGGCCCGGCGGGCTTCATCGGCCATGTGCGTGATCGCGCGCAGGCACTGGGCTGGCCGGCCGACCGCGTGCACGCCGAGCACTTTGCCGCGACGCCCGGTCATGCGGTGGGCGCACAGGCGGCAGACGGCGCGTTCACCGTCGAATGGCAGCCCACGGGCCAGCGGGTGGCGGTGCCGCCGGGCACCAGCGTCGCGCAGGCGCTGGAGGCCGCCGGCATTGCGCTGGCGCTGTCGTGCGAACAGGGCATCTGCGGCAGTTGCAGTGTGCGGCTGGTGGCCGGCGAGCCCGACCACCGCGACCAGCTCTACACCGCTGCTGAACACGCCGACCCCGGCCACTTCACGCCCTGCTGTTCGCGCTCGCACAGCCCGCTGCTGGTGCTGGCGCACCACTGAAACCGCATCCCCCTTTCCCCCACCCGGCCGGCAACGGCCTTCACTACCAGCAACGACAGGAGACAACATGGACGCCCCCACCCGAACCACCGCCTCGATCCCCATCCACACCCATCCCAGCGGCAACCCCGTGGGCAAGCCGGACACGCAGTACCTGCTGAACTGCTGGTACGTCGCGGCGATGTCGCGCGAGCTGGGCGCCGAAGCCATGCTCACACGCCAGTTGCTCGACACCTCGGTGCTGATGTACCGCAAGGCCGACGGCACGCCCGTGGCCATGCACGACCGCTGCCCGCACCGCTTCGTGCCCCTCTCGATGGGCGAGCGCCACGGGGACGACGTGGTGTGCAAGTACCACGCACTGCGCTTCGACTGCAGCGGCCAATGCACGCACAACCCGCACGGCACCGGGCGCATTCCCGCCGCCGCCAAGGTCCGCACCTTCCCGCTGCTGGAGAAGTACGGCTTCGTCTGGATCTGGATGGGCGACGAGCCGGCCGACGCGGCAAAGCTGCCCGACTTTTCCGAACTCGACAACGGCCCGGCCACCGGCGTGGCGCACACCTACATGCCGATGAAGGCGAACTACGAGCTGATCATCGACAACGTGATGGACCTGAGCCACATCGACCACGTGCACGGCGAGATCATCACCACGCGCGGCCAGCTCTCGCCGCTGATCCCACCGGTCAAGGAAGACAACAACACCGTCAACGCGCGCTGGGAATGGCGCCAGACCCCGGCCATGATGATCTTCGCCAACTTCCTGCCCGACCCGACGGCCGAAGCGCGCGGTTTCTTCGACATCACCTGGAGCGCGCCGGCCAACATCCAGCTCAGCGTGGGGGCGATCCAGGGCGAAGGCGCGCTCGACCTGAACGACACCGTGGGGCAGTACGACCTGCACACCTGCACCCCCGCCAGCGCCACCGAAAGCCACTACTTCTTTGCCACACGGCGCAACCACATCGTGGACGACGGCGAGTACAACCAGATGAAGATCGAGGCCATGCACAACGCGTTCGTCACCGAAGACGGCCCCATCATCGAAGCCGTGCAGAAGGAGATGAACACCAACGATTTCTTCTCGCTCAACCCGGTGCTGATGAGCAACGATGCGGCGCCTGTGCGGGTGCGGCGCCTGCTGGCGCGGCTGATTGCGCAGCAGAGTAGAGGGTGACGGCCCGGGGCCGAGCCGATGAGGCCCGGCCTCCGCCGCCATGGGTCGAACCCGAGATCGGGGCGCGGGCGCCGACGGCCACCCGCTGGATGCGGTGGCCCGGCTGGCGCGGGAACTGGCTGCGAATGGTCAGCGGCTGGAGGCAGGCGAGAGGTGATTGACTCCGCCTTCAGAAATCGAGATCTCGAAGATTTTTTTTCAGATTTGGCGTCAAGTCGGCGCTCAGTACCCGCCCGAAGGCGCAGCCGGTCCCTTGGTGGCGCCCGCGCTGAACCGCTGAACGAGGCTGCTCGCCGCCTTCACCAGCAGCGTCGTGTCCACCCCCACCGCCACGAACAGCGCGCCCGCGTCGAGGTATTGCTGCGCCAGCGCCGGGTCGGTGGCGAGGATGCCGGCGGCCTTGCCGGCGGCGCGCACGGTGGCGATGCCGTCCATGATCACTTTCTGCACCTCGGGGTGTGATGGCTGGCCGCGGTGGCCCATGCTGGCAGACAGATCGGCCGGGCCGAAGAACACGCCGTCCACACCCTCGGTCTCGGCGATGGCCTTCAGGTTGTTCACCGCGGTCACGGTCTCGGCCTGCACCAGCAGGCACATCTGGCCGTTGGCCTGGTTGAGGTAGTCGTCGACCTGGTTCCAGCGCGAGGCGCGCGCGAGCGCCGCGCCCATGCCGCGGATGCCTTCGGGCGGGTAGCGCATGGCCTGGACCATGAGCGCGGCCTGTTCGGCGGTGTCGATCATCGGGATCAGCAGGGTCTGCGCGCCGATGTCGAGGTATTGCTTGACGAGGGCGACGTTGCCCTCGACCGCGCGCACGACGGCGTGGGTCTTGGTGTACGGGGCCACTGCGCGCAGCTGGTCGAGCGCGGTGCGCGGGTCGTTGGGCGCGTGTTCGCCGTCGATGAGCAGCCAGTCGAAGCCGCAGCCGGCCAGCGCCTCGGCCACGTCGGGCGAGGCGAAGCCGACCCAGCAGCCGATCTGTGGATGGCCGGCCTTGAGGGCGTCGCGGAAGGTGTTCTGGGGGATCTTCATTGCGGTGTCTTCGTCGGTTCGGGGTAGAGGCCGCGCATCTGGCCCATCAGTCTTGTGAGGCCCATGAGCGCGTCCATGTTCGGTGTCGCTTCGCCCAGATGCTGCCCGATCTCGCGCACGGCGCCCACCAGCGCGTCGAGTTCGATGGGGCGGCCGGCTTCCACGTCCTGCAGCATCGAGGTCTTGAACGAGCCGAGCTTGCGCGTGACAGCGTGGCGGTCTTCGGGGTTCTGGTCGATGGGGATGCCGATGCGCGCTCCGATGGCCTGCGCCTCGCGCATCACGGCGCTGCAGAAGCCGCGCACGAGTTCGTCGTCCAGGATGCGGTCGCAGGGCGCACCGGTGATGGCCGAGACCGGGTTCATGGTCATGTTGCCCCAGAGCTTGAACCAGATGTCGCGCTGGATGCGCTCGGACACGGTGACGCCGAAACCGGCTGCGCCCAGCAGCTCGGCCACGGCCTGCACGCGTGGTGTCACGCCGCCGGCCGGCTCGCCGATGATGAGCTGGTTGTTCTTGATGCGTTCGATGCGCGCGGGCTGGGGCGCGGCGGCGCTGGCGTGCACCACGCAGCCGATGACCTGCGATGTGGGGATGTGCTGCGCGGTGACGCCGCCAGGATCGACCGCATTCAATTGCAGACGGGCGGCCTCGCCCGGCAGGCCATCAAAGAACCACCAGGGCACGCCGTTCATGGCGACGAGCACGACCGTGTGCGGCCCCATGAGCGCGCGCACGGCGGGTGCGACCACGGGCATGGCCGGGCCCTTGACCGAGACGATCACCAGGTCCTGCACGCCCAGGCTTGCCGGGTCGTCGCTGGCGTTCAGCGGCACGCGGTGTTCGGCGCCTTCGGCATCGACCCATGTGAGGCCTTGGCCCCGCAAGGTGCGCAAGGTCTCACCGCGCGCCACTGCCGAGAGCTGCACCTGCCCGGCCGGCAGGCGCGAACCGAGCCAGCCGGCAAACAGGCCGCCGATGGCGCCGACGCCGACGATGGCAATCTTTTTGAACATCGGTGAATCACTCATGCGCGGTACCCCGGGTCGATTCGGTCGATCAGGCGCTGCATGGCGGCGAAGGAGTCTTCGCCGGCGCCGTACTTCGGGTTGAAGTTGAGCGAGTCGCGCACGCAGCCTTCGAGCACCGGCACCGGAATCTGCCGCAGCTGGCCGAGCGTGGCCGAGGCCACCTGGATCTCGCAGGCGCGCTGCACCAGCCACATCAGGTTGAACGCCTGCGGCAGCGTGTGGCCGATGACCACCGGACCGTGGTTGCGCAGCAGCAGCACGCGTTTGCCATTGGCTGAAGCGAGGATGCGCGCGCCCTCTTCGCGGTGCACCGTGATGCCCTCGAAGTCGTGGTACGCCACCTGCCCGTGCAGCTGCGCAGCGTAGAAGTTGGTGTAGCTCAGGCCCTCTTCGCTGCAGCACACGGCCATGGTCGGTGTGGTGTGCACGTGCATCACGCAGTGCGCGTCGGGCAGGGTGGCGTGGATGGCGCCGTGGAAGGTGAAGCCGGCCGGGTTGATGGGCCAGTCGTCGTTGCCGATGATGTGGCCGTCCACATCGACCTTGACCAGGTTGGACGCGGTGACTTCGGTGTAGTGCAGGCCGAAGGGGTTGATGAGGAAGTGATCGTCCGGCCCCGGCACGCGCAGCGAGATGTGGTTGTAGATCAGCTCAGCCCAGCCCAGGTGGGCAAAGATGCGGTAGCAGGCGGCCAGCTGCACGCGGGCCTGCCATTCGGCGTCGCTGACGCGGGCGGGTTTGAGGAAGGCGTCGGCCATTTCGGATCTCCTGTCTCTCTATATATATGTGTGTGCTCAGACGAAGCGGAAGCGCAGGCAGCCGAGCGGGCCGTAGTCCGCCTCGAACAGATCGCCCGCTTTCGCCGCCACCGGCCGTGTGAAGCTGCCCGCGAGCACGATCTCGCCGGCCTGCAGCGTCTCGCCCCAGGGCGCGAGCTTGTTGGCCAGCCAGGCGATGCCGATGGCGGGGTCGCCCTGCACGCCCGCGGCGAGGCCGGTCTCTTCGACCGCGCCGTTCTGCCGCAGGATGGCGCCGCACCAGGGGCGGTTGGTGCTGCGTGGGTCGGCGCGGAAGGCCGGGTCGCCCGCGCCGATCACGATGCCGGCGTTGGCCGCGTTGTCGCTGATGGTGTCGTAGACCTTGCGCATCACTTTCGTGTAGCGGTCGAACTGCTCGATGCGCGCGTCGATGATTTCGATGGCCGGCGTGATGTAGTCCGTCGCGGCGAGCACGTCTTCCACGGTCACGTTCGGGCCGGTCAGCGGCGCCTTGAGCACAAAGGCCAGCTCGACCTCGACGCGCGGGGCGATGAAGTGCTTCACCGGAATCTCCAGCACCTCACCGGCCTGGGCGGTGTAGAGCATGTCGTCGAGCAGGGTTCCGTAGTCGGGCTCGTCGATCTGGCTGCTGATCTGCATGGCGCGGCTGGTCAGGCCGATCTTGTGGCCGATGACTTTTTTGCCGGCGACTTTCTCAAGATCCACCCAGGCGCGGCCGATGCGGTAGCCATCTTCGATGGTCATGCCGGGGTGGCGCTTGGAGAAGTGCTCGACCGGGGTGCGGGTCTGCTGGGAATGCTGCAGCTCGGCGGCGAGCTGCTGAACGAGGGCATCGTCGAACATGGTGGTTTTACGTCTTGTTGAAGAGCGGGTGCAGGGAACTGTTCTTGGCGTCGAAGACCTCCCCGCCTTCGTCGACCTGCACGGTGATGCCAATGGGGCGCTTGGCCAACTGTTCGGCGAAGCGTTCTTTCACGCAGGCGTTGAGCGCCTCGCCCACGCGCTGGTGCACGACGGCGCTGCGGCCTTTGGCCATGCGCACGTTCATGTAGACGAAGGCGTAGTCGCCGCCCAGCCCGGCCGCGACGCCGGCCGCACCACCGTCGGACACCGCGCTGTGCGCCGCGGGGTAGGCCAGCACGCGCGTGCCGCCGGTGGGGAAGACCTGCTGGTCCTGTTCGTCGCGCACGGCGAGCATGGTGTCGGCCAGCGCGCGGCACAGGCCGCCCATGTCGACGCCGCCTTCGGCCGCCGGTTTGTCGAGGTTGGGGGTGTAGAGGATGACGAGGTGGGGCATGTGTCGCTTCCGTTCAGAGGCGCGAACTCACGAGGCTGAAGCCATCGGCGGCCGAGGCCTGCGCCTTGGGAATCGCCTTGCCGGTGACGGGCGTGACCGGGAACACGGCGTTGATCTGGCCGGTGCCCGAGGCGCTGAAGTACGGCGTGATGACGTCGGCCCTGCCGTCGTACTCGCTCCAGCCCAGCACGCCCATCATCATGGCCGTGTCGTGCATGAAGCCTTCGCCGTGGCCCTTGCTGGCGTACTCGGGCAGCATCTCGCAGAAGTCTTTCCACTCGCCGGCCTGCCACATGCGCACGACCTCGTCGTCCAGGTGCTGCAGGAAGGGGCTCCAGACCTTGAATGCGAATTCGGGCGCGAGGCCGTTCTGCGCGAAGCGGTGGCTGAGGCTGCCGCTGGCCAGGAAGGCGACGGTGCCGTCGTAGTGCTCTTCGACCGCCTTGCGCATGGCCCAGCCCAGGCGCGCGCTGTCGTTGAGGTAGTGCACGGTGCACAGCGCGGAGACCGAGATCGCCTTGAAGTGCTGGTCCTCGTTCATGTAGCGCATGGGCACGAGGGTGCCGTACTCGGGCTGCAGCGTGGTGGCGTGGTGGGCGAGGGTTTCGACGCCGTGTTCGTTCGCGACTTTGGCGAGCAGCTGGCCCAGCTCTGGGTTGCCGGGGATGGCGTAGCCCATGTTGCTGATGAAGTGGGGCAGCTCGTTGCTGGTGTAGGTGCCTTGCCAGTGGGGCGCGCAGTTGAGGTGGTAGCTGGCGTTGACGAGCCAGTGGGTGTCGAAGACGACGATGGTGTCGACGCCGAGTTCTTTGCAGCGGCGCGCGATTTCCTTGTGGCCGTCGATGGCGTCCTGGCGGGTGCCTTTGCGGGGGCCGTCGAGTTCGCTGAGGTACATCGAGGGGACGTGGGTGATCTTGCCGACCAGTGCTACTTTGCCCATTGGGTTTGTCTCCGGTTGCGTTGCTCTGTTTGTGTGCCGTTGCTGGGCTGACTGTTGTGGGTGGAAGGCGAGGTGGGTGGTGTACCTCCGCTCATGTCCCCCGGTCTGCGCTGCGCGCAGCCCTCCTCCTTTACTTCGCTGCGGCACACCACCCACCTCGCCTTCTCTCGCTGCGCATCGGCGCTCCAACCGTTGAGTGCCAGCATCGCTTCTGGCTTGGAGGATCGGGGCACCCGGTGCAGCGAAGTAAAGGAGGAGAAACGGGCAAAGCCCGTTTCGGGGGACATGAGCGGAACCGGGTACCCCGGTCCTCCCAGCCCGCCCAGGCAGCTGCGTGAAACAGCAGAGGCGAACAAATCACACCCCCCAATGCGGAATGTGGTGAGAACCCAAAGAGACAGCGACGTTCTTGGGCTCCAGGAACACCTCGTAACTCCAGGTCCCGCCCTCACGCCCCGTGCCCGACGCCTTGGTGCCACCAAACGGCTGCCGCAGATCCCGCACGTTCTGCGAGTTCACGAAACACATGCCGGCCTCGACCGCTGCCGCGATACGGTGCGCCTTGCCGATGTTCTCGGTCCAGACATAGCTCGACAGACCGTAGGCGATGTCGTTCGCAATCCGGATCGCATCCGCCTCGTCCTTGAACGGGATCAGACAGGCGACAGGGCCAAAGATCTCGTCCTGCGCGATCTTCATGCGGTTGTCCACGTCGGCGAACACCGTCGGCCACACGTAGTTGCCACCCGCCACATGCGCCGGCAGTTCGGCCGCGTACGACGGCCGGTCCAGACCACCGCACAACATCGTCGCGCCCTCCTTCGGCCCCAGCTCGATGTAGCTGCGCACCTTGGCCATGTGGCCCTTGGAAATCATCGGGCCGATGGTGGTCTTCTCGTCCAGCGGATCGCCCACCACGATGCGCTTCGCACGCTCGGTGAACTTCGCCACGAAGTCGGCGTAGATGCTCTGCTGCACCAGGATGCGCGAGCCGGCCGTGCAGCGCTCGCCGTTGTTGCTGAAGATCATGAAGATCGCGGCGTCCAGCGCGCGGTCCAGGTCGGCGTCGTCGAAGACGACGAACGGGCTCTTGCCGCCCAGCTCCATGCTGAACTTCTTCAGGCCCGCGGCCTTGACGATGCGGTTGCCGGTGGCCGTGGAGCCGGTGAAGGAAATCGCGCGCACATCGGGGTGAGCGCACAGCGGCTCGCCAGCTTCCTTGCCGAAACCGTGCACCACGTTAAGCACGCCGGCCGGGATGCCGGCCTCCAGCGCCAGCTCGCCCAGGCGCGCGGCGGTCATGGGCGAAAGCTCACTCATCTTGAGCACCGCCGTGTTGCCAAACGCCAGCGCGGGTGCGACCTTCCAGGTCGCGGTCATGAAGGGCACGTTCCACGGCGAGATCAGCGCGCACACGCCCACCGGGTGGAACAGCGTGTAGTTCAGGTGCGTGGGCGTGGGGTAGGTGTGGCCGTCGACGCGGGTGCACATCTCGGCGAAGTAATAGAAGTTGTCCGAGGCGCGCGGGATCAGCTGCTTGCCGGTCTGCGCGATCACCTGTCCGGTGTCCTGGGTCTCGGTGTTTGCGATCTCGGGCACGTGTTTCGCGATCAGGTCGCCCAGCGCGCGGATCTTCTTCGCGCGCTCGGTCGCGGGCAGGCCGGCCCAGACGGGGAAGGCGTCTTTCGCGGCCTGCACCGCGGCGTTCACTTCGGCCTCGGTGCCCGAGGCGACTTCGGCGAGCACGCCCTGCGTGGCCGGGTTGACCGTTTCGAAGTAGTCGGCGCCGGCGACGGTCTTGCCGTTGATGAGGTGGTCGATGCGTTGCGTCATGCCTTGCTTTCGGAAGTGATGGTGTTCGTGAGGGCGCCGATGCCGTCGATCTCGGTGACGACCACGTCGCCGGGCTGGCAGTCGACCACGCCGTCGGGCGTGCCGGTGAGGATCAGGTCGCCGGGCATCAGGGTCATGAAGCCGCTGAAGTACTCGATCAGCGTGGCGACGTCGAAGATCATGTCTTTCGTGCTGCCCTGCTGCGTGAGCTTGCCGTTGACCGTGGTGCGCAGCGCGAGGTTCATCGGATCAGGGACATCGGCCGCATCGACCAGCCAGGGCCCGATGGGCGTGCAGGTGTCGCGGTTCTTGACCTTGAGGTTGGGCCGGTACCAGTTCTCCAGGTAGTCGCGGATCGCGTAGTCGTTGGCGACGGTGTAGCCGGCGACGTACTGCAGCGCATCGGCCTTCTTCACGCGCTTGGCGGGCTTGCCGATCACGACCGCGAGTTCACATTCGTAGTGCATGAACTGCACGCCGTCGGGCCGCACGGTGAAGGCGCGGTGGCCGATGAGCGAAGCCTCGCCCTTGACGAAGGCCAGCGGCTCTTCGGGCGCCTTGAAGGCGAGTTCCTTCGCGTGGTCGGCGTAGTTCAGGCCGAGGGCCAGCACGGTGCGCGGGCGGTTGATCGGCGCGAGCGGTGGCAGCCAGGTCACCTCGTCGAAGCCGACGCGGCGCCCCTGGAAGGCGGGCGTGAGCAGTTCGAGTTGGCCATCGGCTTCGACGGCGTCGTGGACCGCGCCGGCCCAGGCGATGCGTGCTCTCTTCATACCGTCTCCTGCACGAAATGGTTGACCAGCGGCGAGAAGCCGGTGGCGGTGATCTCGACCGAATCGCCGGCCTTCACGCGCGGCCGGGTGCCGTCGTCCAGGCAGTCGGTGCCGACCATCAGCACGTCTCCGGGCCGCATCGACTGGAACGCGTTCACGTCCGCCCAGAGCGTGGCCACGTCGCGCACCAGGTCGGCCAGCGCCGTGCGCTGGCGCATCACGCCGTCCACGCGCAGTTCCAGCACCAGCGACGCGAGCGACGACAGGTCGCCGACCGGTCGCACCCCATCGCCCACACCGAAAAACCCGTCGACATTGCGGAACTTCACCGGCGGCCGGTAGTAGCTCTCGTGCGGGATCGCCACGTCGTTGCACAGCACGGCCCCCACGATGGCGCCGCCCTCGCCCGCCACCAGGCCGACACTGGCACACACCTCCACCTCGGCCACACCACGCGGCAGCGTGATCGGATGCCCCGAGGGCGTGAAGGTGTTGGCGGTCTTGATGTAGAGCACCGGCGCTTGCGGCGGCGCCTTGTAGGGCGCCTCGTGCATGCGCGGCGCCCAGAGCGCGTGTTCGCGCCGGAAGTTCAGCAGCGTGCCGTAGACCGTGCCGGCCGGCAGATAGGGGATGGGGTTCATTCGATGTCGTCCTCGGAGATGTCGTCGCCGCTGGGGGCTTCAAGCGCAATCACCTGGTCCAGCAAGGCGTAGAGCTTCGCCAGCTGCGCCTTGCCCAGTTGTTCCTCCATCCAGGCGTAGTGCGCCTCGATGGTTTGCGAGAGCGTGGCCACCAGCGCCAGGCCCTCGGGCGTGGCACGCACCACCGTGCGGCGCGCGTCCTGCGGGCAGCGCTCGCGGCGGATCAGTCCGTCGCGCTCCATGCGCGAAAGCACACCGGTCAGGCTGGGGCCGAGCAGCAGCGCCTCGCGCGCCACGCGGCCGGTCTCGACACCGGCCGGATCGCCCGCGTGCTCGCCCAGCACACGCAGCACGCGCCACTGCTGGTCCGACAGGCCGTGCTCGCGCAGGCTCGGGCGGGTGTGCTGCATCACCGCTTCGCGCGCCTCCAGCAGCAGGCGGGGCAGGTTGCGGTGAACGAACGAAGGCGTGGTCTGGCTCATTTATTTAATATGTTAAATGATTTCTCCGGACGCATCCAGCAAGGGATTACCCGGAGACCGCGGCCGGGAGGACAATCCCGCTGCATGAAGACCTTGCTCGCCCTGCTGGGCACCGAAGTCCCCCTCATCCAGGCCCCGATGGCGGGCGTGCAGGGCGCGGCGCTGGCGATCGCCGTCAGCAACGCCGGCGGCCTGGGTTCGCTGCCCTGCGCGATGCTCTCGCCCGAGGCGCTGCAGACCGAGCTGACGGCGCTCGCCCGGGGCACGTCGCACCCCTGGAACATCAACTTCTTCTGCCACACGCCGCCGGTGCCGGACGCCGGCCGCGAAGCGCGCTGGCGCGAGACGCTGGCGCCGTTCTATGCCGAGGCCGGGCTGGACATCACCGCCGTGCCGGCCGGTGCGGGTCGGGTGCCGTTCAGCCACGCGGTGGCCGATGTGGTCGAGCCCTTCCGCCCCCCGGTGATGAGCTTTCACTTCGGCCTGCCCGCACCCGACCTGCTGGCTCGCGTCAAGGGCTGGGGCAGCGTGGTGCTGTCGTCGGCCACGACGGTCGACGAGGCGCGCTGGCTGGTTGCGCACGGTGCGGACGCAGTGATCGCACAGGGCGTGGAGGCCGGCGGCCACAGAGGCATGTTCCTCTCGGACGACCTGACGACACAGTCCGGCACCTTCGCCTTGCTGCCGCAGATCGTGGCGGCCGTCGACCTGCCCGTGGTTGCGGCTGGCGGCATCGCCGACGCGGCCGGCGTGGCCGCCGCGCTGGCGCTGGGCGCCTCCGGCGTGCAGGTCGGCACCGCCTACCTCTGCTGTCCCGAAGCCACCACCAGCGCGATCCACCGCGCCGCGCTGCAGAGCGATGCCGCCCGGCACACCGCGCTCACCACCCTGTTCACCGGCCGGCCGGCGCGCGGCATCGTCAACCGCGTGATGCGCAGCCTCGGCCCGCTGAACCCGGCCACGCCCGCCTTCCCGCTCGCCACCGCCGCCATGGCGCCGCTGCGTGCACACCACGAGTCGCAGGGCAGCGGCGACTTCTCGCCGCTGTGGTCCGGCCAGAACGCCAGCGGCTGCCGCTCCATCCCGGCGGCCGAACTCACCCGCGAACTCTCGCAAGGATTCATCGAATGTTTGTTGTGATCTTCCGGGCCAAGGCCCGCGCCCTCGACGCCGAATACAGCGCCATGGCCGCACAGATGCGCCAGCTCGCGCTCACGCAGTTCGGCTGCCTGGACTTCACCGCGGTCACCGAAGGCAACCAGGAAATCGCCCTCTCCTACTGGCCCGACGAAGCCGGCATCCGCGCCTGGAAGCAGCACACCGACCACCTGATGGCACAGAAGCTGGGGCGCGAGCGCTGGTACGCCAGCTACACGGTGGAGATCGCCGAAGTGACGCGGCGCTACTGCCACCCGGCGGCACCGGGCTAGAAGTCGTCGTCGGGGTCGCGGTCCGCGCGGGGCTGGCGCGGCGTTTCGCGCTGCCGGTTGAGCCAGCGCTTGAGCGCCGCGGGCTCCCGCACCTGGTCCAGGTCGTGCTCCAGCTGTGCCACCGCCGACTCCAGCGCGCCCACCTGCGCCAGCAGTTGCTGCCGGAGCGTGTTCGGATTGGCCACCTGGCCGGGCGGCAGATCGAATTCGGCCGCCAGCTGTCCCTGCCGCGCGGCGCGCTCGCGCTCCAGCTCGGCCACCTGCTGCTTGAGCAACAGGGTCAGCGCCGCCAGCTTGTCGTCGGCCATGCGCGAGACCGCGGCCGGGTCGGCCAGCTCGGCGCGCAGCTGGATCTGCATCAGCGTCACCAGGTCCTTGCGGCCATAGGCCGCGTTGGCCTCGCTCATCAGCGCGGTCTTGCGCAGGCGCTCGGTCTCATCGGGCTCGCGGTCCGGGTGCAGGGCGCTGGCCAGCTGGCGGAACAGGGTGCGCAGCTGCGTCTCGGCATCGGCCTGCTGCGCCTGTGCCTGGACCAGCCCGGCACCCGGCTTCTGCCGGGCCTTGCGGGCTTTCGCCTTCGCCTGGCGGCGCGCCTGTTCTTCGTCCCGTGATTCGCGCAGCCGCGCCATGCCGGCGCGCAGCAGTTCCTCCATCGACACATCCTCGTCCGCGCCGTCCAGCGGCTCGCCCAGCACGGCTTCCAGCCGCGCCCGCATGGCGTCGGCCGCGGCCTGCTTTTTCTGCGCCAGGGTCTGGCGGCTGTGCCGGTCGTGCAGCGCGGCCATGGCGGTGTCACCCTCCTCGGCCAGGCTCTGCGCCAGCCGGCACAGGGCCTCGGTCGCTGCCTCCTGCTGCAGGCGGCTCAGCGCCTTGCCCTGCAGACACGCGGCCAGGTCCAGCGCCAGCGCGCGCATGCCCCCGCGCCGCCGCTGCTCCAGGGGCGTGACCCAGCGCTGCCGCTCGGCCCGGTGCAACTGGGCGAGCGTGTCCAGTTCGGCCAGCTGCTCCTTGAGCTTGTCGACGCGGGTGAGCTGGAGGTTGAAGGCCCGCACCGCGGGCGAAGGCGGCTGCCCGCCGGGTGGCAGCACGCGCAGGCCGGCGGCCGGTGGCGCAAGGGGTTCTTGGGGTGCGGACAAGGAGGTACCGGAGATGCGGGGTGGGCCAGGGCGGCCCGGCGGGACTCGACTATATTGCCTGCCACATGGCCAAAGAAAAGACGATCTACACCTGCAACGAATGCGGCGGCACCAGCCCCCGCTGGCTGGGCAAATGCCCGCACTGCAACGCCTGGAACACCTTGATCGAGTCGGTCGCCGAATCGTCGGCCCCGGCAAAAAACCGCTTCGCCTCGCTGGCCAAGACGGCCGAAGTCACGACCCTGGCCGACATCGAGGCCACCGACGTGCAGCGCACGCCCACCGGCCACGACGAACTGGACCGCGTGCTGGGCGGCGGCATCGTGGAAGGCGGTGTGGTGCTGATCGGCGGCGACCCGGGCATCGGCAAGTCCACCCTGCTGCTGCAGGCGCTGGATTCGCTGCAGCGCCTGGGCCAGAAGACGCTCTACGTCACCGGTGAGGAGTCGGGCGCCCAGGTCGCGCTGCGCTCGCGCCGGCTCGGGCTCGATGGTTCGCAGGTCAGCGTGCTGGCCGAGATCCAGCTGGAAAAGATCCTCGCCACGCTGGCCCACACCCAGCCGGCCATCGCGGTGATCGACTCGATCCAGACCGTGTACTCCGAGCAGCTCACCAGCGCGCCCGGCTCGGTGGCGCAGGTGCGCGAATGCGCAGCGCACCTGACCCGCGCGGCCAAGGCCAGCGGCACCGCGATCGTGCTGGTCGGCCACGTGACCAAGGAAGGCGCGCTGGCCGGTCCGCGCGTGCTGGAGCACATGGTCGACACCGTCCTGTATTTCGAGGGCGACACGCATTCGAGCTACCGCCTGATCCGCGCGATCAAGAACCGCTTCGGCGCGGTCAACGAGATCGGCGTGTTCGCGATGACCGAGCGCGGCCTCAAGGGCGTGAGTAACCCGAGCGCGATCTTTCTCTCGCAGCACGCCGAGCCGGTGCCGGGCAGCTGCGTGCTGGTCACGCTGGAAGGCACGCGGCCGATGCTGGTGGAGATCCAGGCGCTGGTGGACAGCGGCGGCCCGTCGCCGCGGCGGCTCTCGGTCGGCCTGGACCGCGACCGGCTGGCCATGCTGCTGGCCGTGCTGCACCGCCACGCCGGCGTGGCCTGCATGGACCAGGACGTGTTCGTCAACGCGGTCGGCGGCGTGCGCATCAGCGAGCCGGCGGCCGACCTGGCCGTCATGCTGGCCATCACCAGCAGCCTGCGCGGCAAGGCCCTGCCCAAGGGCTTCATCGCCTTTGGCGAAGTCGGGCTGGCCGGCGAAGTGCGTCCCGCGCCACGCGGTCAGGAGCGCCTGAAAGAAGCCGCCAAACTGGGTTTTTCGGTTGCGGTCGTGCCCAAGGCCAACGCGCCCAAGCGCAACGACAAGGCCTTCGAGGGCCTGACCATCCACGCGGTCGAGCGCATCGAGGAAGCGATGGAGTTGGCTCGAAGTCTCGCTTGAGCCGCCCTGTCTACGCAGATTCCGCAGTGGCAGACAACGCCAGGTTGCCGACAATCCGGGTATGAACTTCCAGCGCTTCGCGATTCCTGTCCTGATCATTGGCCTGCTCGCGGTCGCCTGGCGCAGCTACGGCTGGCCGGGCATCGCTGCCGTCGGCGGCGGTCTGGTGATGTGGCTGCTGCTGCATGTCACGCGGCTGATGACCGTGATGCAGCGCGCCGCCAAACGCCCCATCGGCTCGGTCGCTAGCGCCGTGATGCTCAACGCCAAGCTCAAACCCGGCGCGACGCTGCTGCACGTGATCGCGATGACGCGCTCGATCGGCGAGCGGCTGTCGGCCGAGGGCGAACAGCCCGAGCGCTACCGCTGGACCGACGGCAGCAACTCCTCGGTCACCGCCAGCTTTGCGGGCGGCAAGCTCACCGACTGGCAGCTCTCCCGCCCCGCCAGCGACTAGAGCCGGCGCCAAGGGGCGCCGTAAAATTGCGGGCTGACCGACAAATCCCACAAAGGACCCCGCATGAGCCCCGTGATTCCCTCGATGTCCGACCGCGACGGCAAGATCTGGATGGATGGCCAGATGGTCGACTGGCGCGACGCCAAGATCCATGTGCTGACCCACACGCTGCACTATGGCTGCGGCGCCTTTGAAGGTGTGCGCGCCTACAAGACCGCCGACGGCACCGCCATCTTCCGCCTCGAAGAACACACCGACCGCCTGTTCAACAGCGCCAAGATCCTGCGCATGAAGCTGCCGTTCACCAAGGAGGAAGTGAACGAGGCCCAGAAAGCCGTGGTGCGCGAGAACAAGCTCGAATCCTGCTACCTGCGCCCGCTGACCTGGATCGGCGACAAGAAGTTGGGCGTTTCTCCCAAGGGCAACACCATCCACCTGATGGTCGCGGCCTGGGCCTGGGGCGCCTACCTGGGCGAAGAAGGTCTGAAGCGCGGCATCCGCGTCAAGACCAGCAGCTACACCCGCCACCACGTCAACATCACCATGACGCAGGCCAAGGCGGTGAGCAACTACACCAACTCCATCCTGGCCAACATGGAAGTGACCGACGAGGGTTACGACGAAGCGCTGCTCCTGGACAGCTCGGGTTTCGTGTCGGAAGGCGCGGGCGAGAACATCTTCGTGATCAAGAACGGCGTCATCTACACGCCCGACCTGTCGGCCGGCGCCCTGAACGGCATCACCCGCAACACCATCTTCCACATCGCCAAGGACCTGGGCCTAGAGATCATCCAGAAGCGCATCACCCGCGACGAGGTCTACATCGCCGACGAAGCCTTCTTCACGGGCACGGCCGCCGAAGTGACCCCGATCCGCGAACTCGACCGCATCGAACTGGGTTCGGGCAGCCGCGGACCGATCACCGAGAAGATCCAGTCGGCCTTCTTCGACATCGTCAACGGCCGCAATCCCAAGTACGCCCACTGGCTCGCCAAGGTCTGAAGGAACAACCCCATGAGCAAGATGCAAGTCGAACTCGCCGCCGCCGATCTGAACCACCAGGGCGGCGTGTTCTGCCCCAGTCCCAAGGCGGACATGAAGCTCTGGAACAGCCACCCGAAGGTGTATCTGGATGTGGCCAAGACCGGTGAAGCGCGCTGCCCGTACTGCGGCACCGTGTACCGTCTCAAGGCTGGCGAAGTGGTCGCTCACAGTCACTGAGCATCAGGCCCGGCCCAAAAAAAAGCCACCTTGCGGTGGCTTGGAAGTCCTTGGAAGGACGTCGTTGGGAGATCGGTACTGTGGCAACGGCGGGACCACACGGCCCCACCGTTGCGATGAATGTTGTGACAGCAACCGGCAAATTGTGCGTTGCGGCATGTGTTTCGACCATCCCCTGTTTGGGGGAGAAATGTGGTCCTTTGTTGCAATTTGCCCGGTAAACAGGCAACAACTCACCACAAAATGCCTCGGCCCGTACGCAAGCGTGACAAATTGCACAGTTCGCTACCGAACACAATTTACAGGTAGTTACATCGGAAGCTCGACCACGAACCGGGCGCCACCGCCGGAGCGGTCTTCACAACGCACGGTACCGTGGTGCCGGATCGCGATCGAACGCACCAGCGACAGGCCCAGGCCCACGCCGCCGACGCTCTCGCTGGCGCCAGGCAGGCGGTAGAACGGTTCAAAGATGCGCTCGCGCAGTTCGGGCGGGACACCGGGCCCCCGGTCCTCGACGCAGACCCGGATGCCGGTTACACCTGTCGCGCCAGCACCACGTTCGATGACCAGGTGCGCGGGCTCGGCGGGACCGGTGGCACCCGGCCGCTGGCCATAGCGCCGCGCGTTCTCCAGCAGGTTGCGCAGCAGCCGCCGCAGCAGCTTGGGATGCCCCTGCACCAGCACCGGGGAAATGCCCTCCGCCACGTCCAGATCGGCCCCGGTGCGCGCGCACTCCTCGGCCGCGAGCCCCACCAGGTCCACCTCTTCGGTCGGCCCCAGCGCCGAAGCCTCGTTGGCGTCGCGCAGATCCAGCCGGCTGGCCATCAGGATTTCGTCGATCAGCTGGTCCAGCTCGTCGATGTTGCGTGCCACTTCGGCCCGCTGCCCGGCACGCGCCGGATCGTTGCCCAGCAGCTCCAGCCCGATGCGGATGCGCGCCAGTGGCGAGCGCAGCTCGTGCGACGCGTTCGCAAGCAGTGTCTTGTGCGACAGCATCAGCGACTGCACACGCTCGGCGGCGGCGTTGAAGCGCTCCCCGAGAAACGCGATCTCGTCGCGACCACTGACCGGCAGGCGTGTGCTCAGGTCACCCTGCCCCCAGCGCTCGACGCCGCGCTGCAGGACTTCCAGCCGCTTGGTCAGGCGGCGCACGATCGGATACGCGCCCAGCGCCACCGCCAGCGCCACGAGACCGAGCATCCAGACAAAACCGAACGGATCCTGCAGCCCGAACATGCCGCGCCGCGCGCCGACCGGAGGCGCCCCCGGCGGCCGGTTCGGTCGCGGCAGCTGGATGTACAGCGTCTGCCCGTCCTTCATCTGCACCTGGAATTCCAGTCCCTGGCCGGGCACCCGGATCGCCTGCGCCGGCGCCTCGCCGACGATTTCCCCGGCGCCGTTGCGCAGCACGATCTCGCGCGCCACCCGCGCGTCGCGCTCGGCGCGGTCACGGTCCAGTGCCATCTGCCAGAGCCAGCCCACCACCAGAGTGAGCACCGCCACGGCCGCCACGATGGCCAGCCAGATGCGCAGATAGAGTTTCTGGCCGAGGCTGTTCATTCCTGCTGCTTCGCGAACACGTAGCCCACGCCACGCACGGTGAGGATGCGCTTGGGCTCCTTGCTGTCGGCCTCGATCGCGTTGCGGATGCGGCCGATGTGCACGTCGATGCTGCGGTCGAACGCCTCCAGCTCGCGCCCGCGCACCGCTTCCATGATCTGGTCGCGCGTGAGCACGCGCCCGGCGCGCTCTGCCAGCGCCACCAGCAGGTCGAACTGGTAGGAGGTGAGGTCACAGGCCGCGCCCGCCACCTGCACGGTGCGTGCGTCGCGGTCGATTTCCAGCGAACCGAAGCGCAACACCGGTGTCGCGCGGGTGGTGGCCACGGCCGCATTGGCATCACCACGGCGGCGCAGCACGGCGCGGATGCGCGCCAGCAGCTCGCGCGGCTCGAAGGGCTTGGGCAGGTAGTCGTCGGCGCCGATTTCCAGGCCGATGATGCGGTCCATCGGATCGCCCTTGGCGGTCAGCATCAGCACCGGCACCTTGGCGTTGCCGTTGGGCAGCGAGCGGATGCGCCGGCACACTTCGAGGCCGTCGATGCCCGGCATCATCAGGTCCAGGATCACCAGCTCGGGCTGCAGCAGCGGCAGCTGTTCCAGCCCACGCTCGCCGTCGGGCGCGTGCGTGACCGCGTAGCCGGACTGGGCCAGGTACTCGGTGACCATCTGCGCCAGACGCGCATCGTCTTCGATCATGAGGAGGCGGGTGGGGGTCGGAGCGTTCATACAGGCAGTTTATAGACCCGGATCGGGCATGGTCGCCTGCGCGCGTGAAGCCTTTGCATCCCTCACGTAAAGTTGGCGGCATGTTTGCGCCCACCGCCCCCACCCTGCCCGCCCCCTCGCTTCACGAACTGTTGCAGCGCCGCGCGCAGGAGCGGCCGGACACCACGGCCCTGGACCACCTTGACCCGGCCAGCGGTGCCCGCAGCGTCCTGGGCTATCGCGAGCTGCTGGCCTTGACCGACCGGCTGGCGGCCGGGTTTTCGGCCCATGGCGTGGTGCGCGGCGACCGCGTGGCCTGGCTCGGCCTGAACCACCCGCTGCAGATCGCGGCCCTGTTCGCGCTCGGCCGGCTCGGCGCCGTGCTGGTGCCGCTGAACCACCGGCTGGCCGCCGCCGAATGGACCGCCGTGCTGGCCGACTGCACGCCCCGGCTGCTGGTGCACGACGCGGGGTTCGCCGAAGCGGCGCGCGTGCTGTGCACTTCGGGCCACCCGAAGCCCGTGCTGCAGGACACGCTGGCCGCGTTAGACGCTCAGCACCCGTTGCCTGCGCCCGCGGCGAACGCCTTGGCCGAGCCCGCGCTGCTGGTCTACACCTCCGGCACGACGGGCACGCCGAAAGCGGCGGTGCACACGCAGGGCAACCTGCTGGCGAACATGGCGATCGCCGCGCAGGTGCAAGGCATGACGGACGGCGACACCGTACTGACCGTGCTGCCGCTGTTTCACGTCGGCGGCCTGTGCATCCAGACCCTGCCGGCGCTGTCGGTCGGCGCCCGCGTGCTGCTGCACACCCGCTTCGACCCGACTGCCACGCTGCGCGCCATTGCGCAGGACCGGCCGAGCCTGACGCTGCAGGTGCCGGCCACGCTGCAGGCGCTGACCGCGCACCCCGACTGGGCGTCGACCGACCTGTCCTGCCTGCGAACGGTCTGGGCCGGCTCCAGCGTGCTGCCGCCCGAGCCGCTGGAGGTGTTCATGGCGCGAGGCGTGCCGGTCAGCAACGTCTACGGCAGCACCGAGACCGGGCCGTTCTCGATCGCGCTGCCACCCGACGAAGCGGCGTCGCACATCGGCTCCTGCGGCTGGCCGGCCCCGGGCGTGGAGATCCGGCTGCTGGACCCGCAAGGCGCGCCGGTCGCGCCGGGCCAGGTGGGCGAGATCTGCGTGCGCGCACCCAACGTGGTGGCGACCTACTGGCCCGACAAGCCCGCGCTCGACGCCGAAGGCTTCTTCCACAGTGGTGACCTGGCCCAGCAGGCGGCCGACGGCAGCTACGCGGTGGTCGGCCGCGCCAAGGACATGATCATTTCCGGCGGCGAGAACATCTACCCGGCCGAGATCGAGAACCTGATCGCCACGCACCCCACGGTCGCCGAATGCAGCGTGGTCGGACAGACGGACGCACGCTGGGGCGAGGTCGCGGTGGCGGTGGTGGTGCTGCGCGATCCGCAAGGCGCGGACGACGACTGGGAGGCGCCACTGCGCGCGTTCATCGACGGCCGGCTGGCGCGCTACAAATGGCCGCGCCGCTGGGTGCGCCTGGACAGCTTGCCGCGCACCGCGCTGGGCAAGGTGCAGAAAGCCAGCCTCAAGGCTTTGCTGGAGACACCGGCGCCGAACTGATTCGGGTAGCGAGCCAGATCAGCACCAGCACCGGAAGACCCAACAGAGAGGTCGCGGTGAAGAAGGTCGGGTAGTCGTAGGCGTCGACAAAGGCGCCCGAATAGCCCGCCAGCCACTTGGGCGCCAGCAGCATCATCGAGCTGAACAGCGCGTACTGCGTGGCCGAATAGCTGACGTTGGTCAGGCTCGACAGGTAGGCGATGAACGCCGCCGAGGCCACGCCCGCGCTCAGGTTGTCGGCCGAGACCACGGCGATCAGCGCCGTCACGTCGTGGCCGTGGTGCGCGAGCCAGGCGAACAGCAGGTTGCTCGCAGCCGAGAGCACAGCGCCCAGCATCAGCACCCGCATCACCCCCAGGCGCAGCGACAGCGCGCCGCCGATGAAGGCGCCGACCAGGGTCATGATCACTCCATAGATCTTGGTGACCGCCGCCACCTCGTCCTTGGTGTAGCCCATGTCGACGTAGAACGGGTTGGCCATGATTCCCATCACCACGTCGCTGATGCGGTAGACGCCGATCAGCGCCAGGATCAGCAGCGCGTGCGTCCCATAGCGCTTCAGGAAATCCGCGAAGGGCTCGACGAACGCGCCCTTGAACCACTCGGCGGCGTTGCGCGAGGGCGGCAGTTCGACCTGCGCCGGCTCGCGCGAGAACAGCACCGTCACGACGCCGACCAGCATGCTCGCAGCCATGACGAGGTACGCCGTGGTCCAGGCGGCGTTCTGGTACAGCGCCCCCGGTGCCGGTTTGACCGCGGCAGCAGCAGCGGCCACAGCCGCGCCGGCCTGCGACACCGCCACATCGGCGGCCTGCGCCACGGGCGCCACCTCGGCCCGCGCCGCCAGCCACAACACACCCGCACCGGCCCAGATCATGGCCAGTCGGTAACCGGTCTGGTAGGTCGCGGCCAGCGTGCCCTGGTGCGCGGCGTCCGCCGACTCAATACGGTAAGCGTCGAGCGCGATGTCCTGCGTGGCCGAGGCAAAGGCGACCGCCAGCGCACACCAGACCACCATGTCCAGCCCGCTGCGCGGATCGGCCACCGCCATGCCCGCCAGCGCCACCATGATCAGCCCCTGCGAGACCAGCAGCCAGCTGCGGCGCCGCCCCATCGCGCGCGTCAGCAGCGGAATCGGCAGCCGGTCCACCAGCGGCGACCAGACCCACTTGAAGCCGTAGGCCAGGCCCACCCAGCTCAGGTAGCCGATGGTGGTGCGGTCCAGCCCCGCCTCGCGCAGGCGGAAGCTCAGCGTGCCCAGCACCAGCAGCAGCGGCAGACCGGCCGAAAACCCCAACGCGAACATGCGCAGGCTCGCGGGTTCGAGATAGGCCTTGAGGGTTTCGCCCCAACCGGGCTTGCGGTCGGCGGCGGCGCTGTCCGCGGCCGACGCGGGTGTGACGGAAGACTCGTTCATGAAAGGGGCGGGCCCGTGGCCCGGATGCGGGCGACAGGCCCTTTGCCTATTATTGGACCATGTGCTTCCTCTGCGACCTCAAGCAACGCGCCGCCGCCCCGTCGGCGGATTCCTCCACGCCCGAACCCGCGGGCCACGGCCCCTGGCAGGCCCGGCGCGGCTTCCTGCTCGCGGCGGCCTCGGCCGCGGCGGCCCCGGCCATGGCCCAGGTCGACGTGGGCAAGGCGTCGGGCATGCGCAAGCTGATCCCGGCCGAACAGATCGAGCAGATCGGCGCCCAGCAGTTCGTGGCCACCGTCAAGGAGGCCCAGGCCAAGAACGCGCTGGTGCCGCAGAACCACCCGCAGACCCAGCGCCTGCACACCATCGCGAAAAAGATCATTCCGTTCGCCGGCGCCTGGAACCCGCGCGCCAAGGACTGGAAGTGGCAGGTCGCGCTGATCAACAGCGACGAGATCAACGCCTTCTGCCTGCCCGGCGGCAAGATCGCGTTCTACACCGGAATCCTCAACAAGCTGCAGCTGTCCGACGACGAGGCCGCGATGATCATGGGCCACGAAATGGCGCACGCGCTGCGGGAGCATGCGCGCGAACGCATGGCCAAGAGCAGCGCGACCAACCTCGGCCTGCGCCTGGGTTCCGAACTGCTGGGTCTGGGCAACCTCGGCGCCCTGGCGGCCGACATGGGCTCGCAGCTGCTGACCCTGAAGTTCAGCCGGGAAGACGAGAGCGAAGCCGACCTGGTAGGCCTCGAACTCGCCGCCCGCGCCGCCTACCAGCCCACCGCCAGCGTCAGCCTATGGCAGAAGATGGCCAAGGCCGGCGGCGGCGACGGCATTGCCTTCCTCTCCACCCACCCGAGCGGACCGGAGCGGATCAAGCAGCTGCAGGTGAATGTGCCGAAGGTGCAGGGCTTGTATGAGGCGGCGAAGAAGGGGTGATGCGCCGGTTCATTCGATCTGGACCTGGCCCTGGGAAATACGGACCACCTGCCGGTCGAAAGAACGGAAGGTAAAGGACACCGGGCGCTCCGCATACTCCAAAGTCCGCTTGCGCAGAATCTCGATAGCGACCTGCTCACCCAGCCGCAGACTGCGGGTGTTGTCACTCCGCCAATGCACACCACCCATGCTTCGCCCCATGGCGACATTGCTGGCGATCTTGTTGAGCTCACCACCGATGGTCATTTGACCGGCATCCTTGCCTTGGTATTCCGCCGGCTCACAAAAGGCCTCCAGACCACCGCCTTTGCTGCGATACCCTGGCTGCAACAACATCCACTGATCCATTGGCGGATCCTTGAGGTCCTCACTGGCCAGACCAAAAAGGTCTGCCAGCTTCGCGTCCTCATCGAACCAGGCTTTGAGCACGGTGACGCAAGCGCCCGCGACAGTGGCATGTCCCGCCCCATAGGCCGGGTGGCTCGGCGAACCTGCTGAAAACGCCATGGGCAGGAACAAGGTGGCTTCCCCACCATTCAGCAACTTGTTGTGGGCCATCACTTCGGCCCACGTTGTCTTGAGTGCTTTGCCGAACTGTGGGGCTCCATGCACCACATGAGGCAAGCCGTAGTCACGCAGGCAACCACCGTACCCGTTGTGTTGCATCTGCAGCAGACCGCCATAGGCCTCCGGGCGCCCCCTGCGATGCACCAGCCATTTCTGACGCCAGACGACCTTGAGGGCGCGGCTGGCCACTTCCGAAACCAGGGTCAGAAGGTCTGGGCCACCCAGTGTCGCGAAGCCCCCTTCCCGCGAATAGCGTTTGCCCCGATAGGGGTTGCCAGCATCCAGAATGGAATGGGAAGCAGGCAGCGCTCCGTTCAGACCGTCCAAAAATAGCGCCGCATTGAAATAGGCCTGGTGCAGCGCATCGCGGTTCACAAACCGGGCAAGGTCGCGCACGGTGGAGATGTAGCGCGTGATCACCCTGCCGTCGGGCTCTCCGTTGTCCGTCGGGTAGTACGGGCTGTCGGCACACCTGAGCTGATCCGCGTAGTGGTTGCAGTTGCCGTAGTCACGGCCGTACTTGTCCAGTCCGGTGTTTTGAGCCAATAGCCAGTCGCTGTGCATTGTCAGAAAGTCGCGACGCGCCTGGTAAGGAACGATCCTCTGGTCAATCGTCTGCGCGCCATACCGGATCGGTCGCAGAAAGAACTGGCTCACGAGCGGACCTAGGTTCTCCCCCATCAGACCGGAGCGAAACAGGGTTTGCACATCGATGGCGGCCCCACCCATCCCCTCCTGAAGATCTAGCGGTGCCCGCAGGCGGCCAGGATCGGTGTCGAGGCGCACCGCGCAATCAAACACGTCGTTCACCGCTTTGCAGGCCGTCCGGACGCGCTTGTCCAACTGGTAGCCAAGTTCACTATCGTGATCGGACAAGGAGGCCGCCTGGCAACCCGACTGGGGTGCCTTGGCGGGCTGGGTCGGGTCGCTCTGAAATGCCAGCAGCGGCGCATCACGCAGCAGCGCCATCCAATAAAGCTCCACCATCTCTGCGGCGGCACTGACGGACAGACAGCTCGGCGCGGGTGGCATGTTCTGCGCTTTCGGGTCTAACCCGTGCGTCTCGGTGGAAGCACCCGCCATCGGGCTGGTGAACTTGGCTGCGGACCTGACCATCAACTTGTCCACACAGTTCGCGAACGCACTCTGAACTTGCGTCTGAACGAGCTTCTCACTCTGTGCAGGGAAAGGTGCTGTCAATGGGCCCGACGGCACCTCTTCGAAATTGCCCGGCGCGCCCGCTTCGACCGCCATGCATGTGCGCTCAAACTTTCGATAGGCGGCAGCTTCGACCTCGCCGAACTCGTTGTGCGGCAAGGTCTTGTGGAAACTGCCCATGAAAAGTCCATCGGTTGTCACCAGACTTTCGTCGGCATTGGGTAAGGGAAACGTCATGTCATCACTCCTTGAGGTTCTGGGTTTTCACATTGACCCGCGCGTTCAGACCGACAACCCTGCAGCAAAAGCGCCGCGGTCCGTTTCGCGCAAGATGCGTTTGGGTCGAAGGTTCACGTTCTCCTCCGCACCCATGCGGAGCCTTCAGCCCACAAGCCGAACAGCCCGAGGGCTGCCGCCCCCAAGAAGGCCAGGCATTTGATCCACGCCGCAACCGACAGGCAGAGGGCGGTCAGGCAGATCCAGAAGCCCGTGCCAGGCGCTTCCCACATGTACAGCGCCGTCAACAGGTTTTCAGAAAGGTCGGCGACGAGGTAGACCGGCAATGCCATGCCCAAGAAGGTGAGCCACCGAGGCACCAATTCGCCAGCGCGCCTCTGTCCTGCGAGCCGCGCGAAACCCGCGCTGCCGGCCAGGCAGAGACAAAGCGCGAGACCGGATATGAAACCCATGTCAACCAGCAGATGCCTGATCACATGAAGGGGCTCCGCGGGCAACTCTCCACCATGCCCAAACCCTACGAGGAGCTGCCACTGTGGTATTGAGGAGCCTCCTGGAATCTCACCGAGGCCTTGCCAGGCCAGGAGCGTCACTCCCAAGGCGAGCATCCAAATCAGGATGCGCGCAATTCGGCCTCGTTGCCAGACCGAAGGCAACGGCTTCTCGCCCACTGGGACCTGCCCGCTCCAGCCCGAGGGAGGCAACAAGGGCGACAGTGATCCGCCCTCACGCCGCGCGCATTGACCGAGCAGAGCCCAGAGCACGCCGGTCTGCAATTCGGAGTGCACCCGTATGTCTGCCGGGGTCGCACCGCTTGGAGGCCGATAGCTTCCCAGGCGCAACCCGCAAGCCCTGGCCTCTTCCACCATCCAGGCCAGCGAGAGGTCGCTCAGTCCGGACTCCTGGTATCCGCCGCCGATGTCGCTGTGGCAGCCAGGGAGCGCTACCTGCTTGTGAGTGCCCTCGCACTTGTGTCCATCCACCCGCGCGGTGTGACTGCCAACGTCGCACTGATACAGGCGAGGCCGAAACTGGCGGCGGTGTTCATCAAGTGCCAGCACGTGGCGAACATGCAAGAAGCACTTGTCGGCAAGGCCGTTGCCGTTGCGGATGCGACGTGAAAACAGCGGAATGGGCAGACCGACTTCGTCCACCGTGTCCCAGACCCCCACGAAATGAATGAAAAGGCGGCGAGCTCCTGTCATAGTTCGCGCCTGTACCAATGTGGTGTGGTCCCTTCGCATTCCAGCGTTACCGGAAGAAAAGTACCGCTCAATCAGGATAGGCAGCAAGTGCAACTGGTCCGGTTGCGGTAGCCCATACTGGTTGATCACCCCGGCCACAGCGCGCGCGGTAAAAGCCCCACGCGAGAAGCCAAAGAGATAAATCTGATCATCGGCTTGGTAGTTCCGGGCCAGGAAGGTGATGGCTTGCACCATGTTTTCAAACACGCCATCGCCAAACGCCAAACCCCAAAGACGCGCCAGATAACCCTTGAACTGGCTCCACAGCGTCGCCTCCGGCAGATTGACCGCAGCGCCCACGCCGGGGTCGTACCACACGAGCTGGCCCACATCGTTGGCGTTGTGGGTCCTCAAGCCCTGAGCAAGCTTGAGAACATTGGTATCGCCCACGCCCCCATTGAGAGTGTTGTTGGTACCGTCGCAGAAGACGAGAAGCTGGCGTGCGCCGGAATTCACTTCGGCCGGTTGGTCGGAGGTGTTCATGAGCGACTTCCGGGAGATAGAGTCAACGCCGGCACTTACCATCAACAAGACGTCTGTCGGGGAAGTACCGCAAATCGGTCAACCGCGTGGGCGCCTTGCAGTACGTCCAAGCCACCACTGCATTCTTTTGCAGCGAAATTTCTCCGCCGGGGTCCAGTTCCTGCTGCCCGAAACGTTGCTCCTCACAAAGGATGTTGGTGGCCTCCGACCGGTCGTTGGGAATGAAGCACCAGCCCAGACTCACGCGTTTGGAGCACTCGCTGTATAGCGTCGATCTCACGGGACTGACAAAGACGCAGTTGGCGTTGTCATCTCGCGGCTCAGGTTTGCGTTGGGTGACGACATTGCCAGGCAGTGTTGAACTCGCCTTCGACCCGGTTTCCAACTGTTTGAGCGCTGCCAACGAGCCGCACAGCCCCATCCTTGAGCCAATCTGGATCAACAAAGTCCAATCTTTGGGGTTGGCCAACACCTTCCTCGCCTCCTGGATGTTGTCCTGCAAGCCCGCGACAGTCGGCGGCGATCCGGCGCCTTCCTCAAAGTTGATCTGGACCTTTCGGGAGGTGAGCTTCCCTCCCAACCCTTCGGACTCAGACTGAGCGTCGTAGGCGCGCGCGTCGGCGGCACATCCGGCCCAGGCGGCAGGCCAGTTGACGGATTGGGCTTGAGCCAGTCCCGCAAAGACAAGCAAAAGACAGATGATCAAACGCTTCATGGTGCAACTCCTTGAGGGAAAGAATGTTGGTAATCGCCAATGCAAATTCCAGACACTGAGCAGGCCAGCGGTCAGGCCAGACCCGCCGTCTCCAGCACAGGTCGCCAGGACATCTCCGCGACGATCTCGAAGCCCTTGCTGGTGGGATGCAGCTCATTGGCCCAGAGGTGTGGTTTGAGCACCCCACGGCTATCGACCACATGGATGTGTCCCGGATCGGTCGCCTCGATGCTCTTGAGCTGCCGATAGAACTCATCGACCATGTGGCGCATGCACTCCGCCTGCAGTGCGGGCGGCACCTTGGCCGCGTCCAGCGCCGACTTGAGCCATGCGTGGCTAGAACCGCCGAAGCCGATCCCGCTCGGAATCGCGTAGTCGTAGGTGTGGACAACGATGTGGCAATCCGGGCCCGTCCGCGTCCAGATCTGTCCGATCAAGTTTCGGTAGTGGTTGTTGATGGACGACATGAAGTCGGCCAGCCCCGACGTGCCGGTCCAAAAGCACTGCTCCGGGGTCGTTGCCGCGCTGCAGTCCAGGTTGAGCAGTGGCCTCAAATCACCGTAGCCCGCGAAGTCGTTGCCACCGCCGCTGACGAACACGGCCGACAAGGCGTCACCGTATAGCCGGATCGCTTGCCGGACGTGGTTCTTGTAGCGCCCTACCGTGAAATCGGCCACCTCGGCACCGTTGTTGCCGATCGCCAGGATGTTGTGGCTCTTGGGTGCGACCATCGGACCCAGATGGTTGACCAGGCTCCCGCCAAACGCCGGGTACCAGAACCAGGAATCGCCAATCGCGAGGATCGAGGCGGTCACGTATTGGTCCTGCATGACACGGGGATCGTGAAAATAGTTCATGACAACTCCTGCTGATGGGAAAGACTCAGGTGTGAGCGATGCAGCTCAATCGGTTGAAAGATCGGCAGCACTCACCGCCGGCACTTGCCGTTGAGACCGACGCCCTTGACGTACTGAAGGTCCGCCACCCGCTTGGGTGACTTGCACGTGGTCCAGGCGATCAACGCGTTCTCTTGCAGGGCGATCCGTTCTCCTGGATCCAGCTCCGCCTGGCCGAATTTCTGCTCATCGCAGTGGATCGATGTGGACGCGCTCGGGTCGTTGGGTACAAAGCACCAGCCCACACTGACCCTGGTCGAGCATTTGCTGACCAGCGATGAGGTGGATGGGTTGACGATCACACAACGGTCGTTTTCGACTTGCGGTTCGCGCTGGGCCACGGGGTTGCTGGGCGCAGCAGCAGCCTGGGTCGATCCGCCCTGCAACTGGTTGAGGGCGGCGGTGGTTCCACACAGCGCCAGCTTGGAAGACAGCTGGATCAGATCGGCCCACTTCTTCGAGTCGCGCAGAACGCCCCGGTCTTCGTCCATCTTGGCGCGCAGCTTCGCAGCAGTGGGAGGAGTTCCCGTGACCTCCTCGACGTATCGCATGACTTTGCGGGCGGTGTGCTCCGGCGTGCTCTGGCGGCGAGACTCGGCGTCGAAGGCACTGGCTTCGGCTGAACACCCCGACCAAGCCCGGTTCCAGTCGAAGGATTGGGCGTGGGCCATGCCCACCATCAACCCCGCAAAGACCAACAGCAATCGCTTCATGATTCACCTCGATTCGTTGAACGAGGTCTGCTGGCTAAGCCGAACAAACCTCAGGCTTGGAAGGCCTTCAGGTTCTCAGCTTTCGAGGGGAATTTCTTCACCTGTTCAGGTGGGAGATGCAAGCTGACTCGCTGAGTACTACATACGGGGCATTCAGCGCTTGCATGCCCCCATCCATTGCGGGTCGAGGTCAAGTCGATTCGCGTGAATCCGTTTGCGAACAAGAACGCCCCACATCACCTCGCTGAAACGCAGCGGGCGGTGTGGGGCGCAATGGTTGGATTGCGTGCTGCAGCTCGACGCGAACGACTTGTCACGCTGGCACATGCAGGGATGTGTGACCCCAATCAGGACCCACCACCCAACGAACGAGTAACACTGCCGGTTCCTGGAGATGTGGTCGAAGGAGATGGATAGGTTGCGCCACTGGGCAAAGTCGGTCCAGCTCCCACCCCCAAGATTCCCGCAACAAGGAATCGCGCCTCAGATTCATTAACCTGGCTATTTGCTGGCATCGGGATAGGTCCCCAGACGCCGCGGCCTCCGTTCAGCACCTTGGCCGCCAAAGCAGGAACGTCATTGGCGGTGTAGCGCGTGCGCACCCAGTTGTAGGCTGGGCCCACAAGCTTCTTGTCCCAGGCGTGGCACGTGAAGCAGTTTTTTTGGCGCAGTGTCTCGTTCAGGTCTTGCGCCTGCGATGGGGCAGGCATCGCGCACACCGCAGCACCCACAGCCAATCCCAAGGCCATCAAGGGGCTACCCCCCCGATGGCTCGTCTTCGATCTTGATCCCAAGTTCATGACTTTTCCTCCTCTAGAAAACCAATCTGATCTCGACCTATACGGTGCGGCACACACACCACATGCAGCAGAGATCGAAATTTCACCAAGCTAGTCTGTACAACCCGCCCTCAACCCACGACCCGAGAGGTATTCAACTTCGAACGGTCGAGCGGGAAGTGCACAAGCAAACCAGTAAATCCTTCCTGAAGGAACGGAGATCGAATCCCCAGGAGCCAACTGCGTACCCGCCAAGTTGCGATTGCTGCATGCGTTGGCTCCGTCGCTGTCTGCACACCAGTTCATCGCCACACGCTGGTTGCAGGTGTTGCGCAACTGAAGTTCGGAGAGACTCACACAATGGTTTGCCGCCAAATCGGGCCTGTCCCGCACAGCGGCGCGCGCTGTTGCGCTGCTGGCTGCCGAACGGGTAGAACCACCCTGCAGTTGGTTGAGCGCCGCCAACGAGCCACAGAGCCCCATCCGGGAGCCAATCTGGATCAGCAAGGTCCAGTCTTTGGGGTTGGCCAGGACCTTCCGGGCTTCCTGGATGTTGTCCTGCAACCCCGCGACGGTCGGCGGCGATCCGGCACCTTCTTCAAAGTTGATCTGGACTTTCCGGGACGTGAGCTTTCCGCCCAAGCCTTCAGACGCCGATTGCGCGTCGTAGGCACGCGCGTCAGCCGCACAGCCTGCCCAGGCGGCAGGCCAGTTGACGGATTGGGCGTGGGCCACGCCCACCATCAACCCCGCAAAGACCAACAACAAGCGCTTCATGATTCACCTCGATACGTTGAACGAGGTCTGCCGCAAACGGCGCGCAAACCTCAGACTTGGAAGGCCTTCAGGTTCTCAGCTATCGAGGGGGATTTCCTCACCTGTTCAGGTGGGAGGTGAGAGCGAAATCGCGTTGCGCTCACCAGGCGCGGTCAGCGCTTGCAGGCTTGGATCAGGCGCTGTGCCACATCACGTCGGTCCGCAACGCCGATGCGATGAAAGACCGCTTTGACGTGGGAATCGGCGGTGTTCCCGGATACGCAGAGTTCGCGTGCGATCTGCTGGTTGGTCATGCCGCGGGCGAGCATGACCGCCACGTCGCTCTGCCGCGGCGACAAGCCCAGATTGGCGGCGCCTTCGGTGAGGCGAAGCGGCTCTGCCGAGAGCCTGGACACGATGAGTCCTCGGGCTCTGAGCCCTTCTGTGCTCCGCAGCTGGTGCCGTCGAAACGCAAAACTTCCCCAGGCGGTGTCGGTGCGGTGAAGCGCTTGTGGCGATGCATCGATGGCCTCCAGCACAGCAGCGATAAAACGTGGCAACGATCGGGCCTCGTGTTGCGCGGTCGCCGGCGTGATCGGGTTGCCTTCCGCCAGGCGAATCAGGCGCCCCCACGCTTCGTCCGCAAACACCACCTGTCCGTCAGCATCAAACACGGCCAAGCCCTCTTCGACCGTTTGATCAAGGGCACCCTTCGCCGGAGGAGGGCTGGGCACACCCAGCGCCTCACCGAGGTAATGCAACACCTCCTGGAGTTGTTCTTCGTCACGGACAGAGAACGCCGGGCCCTGCGCACCACGGTACAGACTGAGCTGCCCGATGACCCGCGATCCAGAGCGAACGATGGCGTACAGGAAATGTTCAGCGCCCAGAGGCTGGAGCACGTCACGGTAATAGTCTTGTTCCCGCTCTTCCGGCGTGACGCTGCGACGACTGACGGGGCGTACTGCCTGCACGCGCGACAGGTAGTGGCGACGGAAGTGGACGTCGTTGTGTTGATCGTGGTACTTCGCCTGTACCTCGGGCGCCAGCAGGCGCTCGGCATACAGGTTGTCAATGCTGCCGCGCTCATCGCAGAAAAAGAAGCCCGCGTGATCGGCATTCACCACCTGCCGCAACGCCGGCAGCAGCGACGGCAACACCACCGGGCCGGGCAGCCCCAAGCGGCAGAGCCGGCGCAGCGTGACGCGGGCAGAGGTGGAGGTGGAGGTCACTGGACGATTTCCCCTGGGGCCAGCGGGGGCTTCGGATCGCCCCCGTTTGCCAAGGTGCGAACGACCTGCGCCACGCTGACGCTGGTCCCGCCCAGGCGGACCACGGCCCCGCTGCGGCTTGCCGCACCGCGCACGCCCCAGAGCTCCACCCGTTCGTCGCCCGGTGCCATGCAATCGGGGCTTTGCTTCACTTCAGGCCGTCTCGGGCGATCGCTGGTGTCATGCAGGCGCGGACTGTAGGGCGCCGGCCATTCCTGGCCGCCCGCCAGCGCCACGCAGGCGCCGACGCTGAACACCTGGCGGTGGCTGCTGTACTTGCTGCTGTTGCTGCCGGTGGCCAGGCTGCTGAATGCGCCCGTGCGCCGGATGACGCTGCGGTTGTCCGAATAGCTGGTCGGCGGTTTGAACTTGGAAGGCACGTCGACGCCTTCCTGATCGTTGTAGAGCTCATCTTCAAAGTGCGACTGCCTCGCGCCTGTGAACAGCCCCAAGGCCACATCGTTGCGCTCGATATAGGCGTCGACCTTCAAGGGCTGGCCGCCCACATTCTCGATCCGCACCGTCCAAAGCCCGGCTGCCGCCAAGATGGCGCCACCGTTCCCGGCCGTCGGGTTCAGCGCGAGCAAGGCCACGGTGCCCCGACCGAGATAAGCGCGGTTGACCAAGACCAGCGTGGCTCCGCCGGAGCCCATGGCGAAGGGCTGTCTTTCGGACACGCTCAAGCTTGCTTGCGTCGAATCGGGCGACTCCAGGGAAATTTCCACCGAGCCCATCTGGTCGGGCTCGAACCACAACTCCAGAAAATGGGGGGTGTAACTCTCCGGGGGAACCCGCCACGGCAGGGCCCGAACGCCGCCCGCGTCAATCTGGGCGTTGGCGTGGCCGCGCGACTGGTAATGGTTGCCCGCTGAAAGCACGATCTGCAGCTGACCGGGGGCACGCAAGTCGCACCAAGCCAGCATCGCCTGCTCAAGAATCGACGACCCATCGTGGGGTCCGGCGTGGGCGCCCCAACTCGTGTTGACAATCAGGCGGGACTTCTCAGGACAGCGCGCCAACAGATACATCAAGGCATCGAGAATGTTCGCGTCGGCACTGCGTCCCGACGTGTCCAACACGTTGGCCCACGCGAGTTGAACCGCCATCAGATCGCAAGTCGAGGCCACCTCCTCCTTCGCTTCCCAATTGATGGATTGATCGTTCCCGCAAAACTGCTCGGGATAGCGAAAGGGGCCTGCAGCGAGGCTGAAAACATGGGTGCCGTGATGCGCCAGGCGGTCCAGCTCCCAAAGCCCCAAATCCTGGTACAGCGCCGACTCATCGAGCGATCCGCGAAGCCGGTGCGCTGCCAGCGCCTTGTTCAACGCGAAGCGATCCAACTCGGCGCCATAGCCCATCATGCCCGGTTGCCAAGGATCGGTGCTGTGCAATGGGTCGCTCGTTCGTCGCGCATCATTCAAATACCGGCTGCCCGAATAGTCGTCTTGCCGCCAGAAATGGCGAATTCGACTCTCACCGTTCGCATCGAGGAACGCGCGGTGGCCCAGGGCCAATCCACCGTCAATCAAAGCTAAAATCGTCTTTCCATCGCCGTCGGCAGGGCTGTCGGTCGGGTCGCCTGTTGCTTTCAGAGGGTCCACAGGATACTCAACGGGCAAACACAGTCGATAAGCCAACACAAGGTCTTTGAGCGAGCCGGAAGCCACCGCGGCAAAGAATTCCTTGCCGACACGCGCGGTACAAAATGCGAACCGCTTCGCTGCAATATCCGCACGGCGATAGATCGGAGAAACCTGCAACCACTCGTCGCCGGAATTTTTGATCAACGCCTCTATCGGTGCATCGCGGCCGCTAACTTTCAAATGGATGAGCACCATCCACCGGCGAACCTCCGAGGACCGCAGCCGAAAATGTTGGTACTGGGTCAATTCCGCCCAAGCCAGATAGGGGTCGGCCGCTTCGTAGGAATTCCCATTTTCCCAATCGATGACGGTGTTCATTGCCATTCCTTGATCGCTTCGTTCCAAATGTGCTCCAAGACCTCACAGGGTTCTTCAAACCTAATGTCAACGGCGGTGTTGTCGTTATATTCTTTTCTGGGTTGAATGGAGAGATTCGAATGAAAATCTTGGGTCATGTAGTCCGCGCTATCGAAATAGCGCCACTGCTGGATGGATTGGCCTTGGCAGCGAGCCACCAGGTACTCGGCCAGCGTGGTTCCGGCCACCCGCCCGGCCAAGGTGTCAATGGGGAAATGCAGGCCGGCGATCACGCGGTTGGTGGCAATCCGGGCTGCCAGTCGGTTGAGTTGTTCTCCCAAGTGCTGCTCTGACGCGTCACTCAGGCGCCGCTTTTCTGAAGAGCTTGGCTCTTTAATAAAGGCCCCGGTAATGACAGCCCTCAATAGCGCGGCCGACATGAAGGCCTCGCTGGCGTGTCCTCCGGGCCAGGAGCCATGAGCGGGAACATCAATCATGGGTTGAATCTGAAAGGAGAACTGCGAGGGACGCGGAACTGCGCAAAAGTGCTTTAGTCGGCGAACGAGGTGCAGCACCAATTCCTGACCAATGTTGAGCAGCAAGAGGGTGTTGGCGTGTTGTCGGGGTCGCATGCCGAGCAATCCGGTCCATGCGTGGAGGGGCCATCCTATTTGCGAGGCAATTTCGGCGGTTCTCTCCCCCCTCAGATCGGCATAGGCCATCACCAACCTCAATTGAAACTCTCTTTTTAATTGAGATTCCTGTTTGTCGTCAGTCCATTGCGGCGGCTTTAGCTGCACCAAAGGCTTTTTCGTTCCGTCGGACGCAATGACCTCGATCGCCACCTCCTCTGACGTCTCTTTCGAGCAAACCAGTCGCTCCAAGGCTTCACCCAGACCCAGCGATACCAATTGATCGGTATCCCAGGCCGACAAACGCCGGTCAGGCTGCGCGCCTCCCGAATGCCCCAGGGGCGACAACAAGGTAGTGTTTGAAGTGATGTCCTCGCCTATTTTCACTTCTTCACGCAATGGATCGGCGTAGTAGGGCCCGACAATACAAGCACGGGTCGTCACATTGGCGTCCAACAGCGACAACCCAGCTACTCCGTGCCCACCGCTGTGTCCCCCGCTGTGGCCCCCACTCAACGTGCGATAGTTGAACAAATTGAATTCGTAAGACATCGTGACTCCTCATTGAGAATGGCAGATGGACAGAAAATGGATTGCCCTGCGAGAGCGGATTTACGAAACCCCGAGTTGCGCGAGCGCATAGGCCACTCGGTTTCGGATCGGATTGGCGGCACCGCCGGCCAGATAGCCTTTGATGGTCAGTTCGGGTTGCAATTTCAATAGCTCGCTTAAGGCAGCTCGCGCCTGCGCCTCCTGACCCGCTTCAAAATAGGCGGCCACCAAGGCGCGCAAGGCAGGCAGATGAACCCGATTGCGAGCGATTGACGCGCCATACGCGTCAATCGCTCGCTCGATTTCGCCAGCGGCCATGTAGGCGCTGCCCAGCATCATTTCCTGATGCGCCCGCAGCGGGTCCAGTGGCGAGAGTTGCAGCGACATTTGGGCGCAGTCAATCGCGGCCTGGGCCTCGCCCCACATGTGGTGCCACGCGCTGAGATACAGCCAGGCGGAGGCCTCATTGGGGTTGCAGCGGGTGGCATGTTGCAGCACCTGCAGCGCCCGCTCGGGGGCCCGGCCCTCGTGACACAGCGCATGGCCTTGGATCGCCAGGGCGATGGCGTGGTCGGGATCCGTGTCCAAGGCCCGACTGGCGCAGTCGATGGCTTGTCGGTAGGCCTGACCGGGGTCTTGCGCAACGCCCTGCACCGAGGCCAGCACATGCCACTTGGCCAGCCAGGCTTTGGGCTCCGCTGCGCGGCGATGGCGGTCGATGACCGCCTGCAGCATCGCTTCGCTGCGCGCCAGTTCAATGCCGCTGGCCCGGTGCATCAGCGCCACCGCACCAGCCATCAAGGCGTGGCTGTCCAACTGAGGCAAGGGGCGGTGCTGTGTCTGCCGGATGTAGGCCTCGTTCAAGGCGTGAACGCAGGCCTCCAGGATCTGCAGCACCGGTTGGGCTCGCACTTGTATCCAGTCGTCCAGCGGTGCCATCACCTGATCGGCCCAGATCACTTCGTCGGAGTGGGTGTCTATCAGTTGGGGGTTGACCACCAGCCGACCGCCCAGTTGCTGCATGGAACCGGTCAAGGCGTAGCGCACCCCCAGGTGCAAGGCGTTGGTGCCAGCGTGTTCGGCACCTTCCCGGAGCCGCGTGGCCGACAGCGGTGAGGTGACCCGCAGGTTCGGCTGCTTGGTCAATGCGCCGACCAGCGCTCCGTTGAGAAAATCGCCCAGCCCAGGGGTCAGCGAGGCGGCCCCGGCAAAACGCAACACAGCAATTGATTGCCGGGCATCGGGGGCGCTGCTGTCGGCGGGCGGTCGGTGTGGCGCCTGCGCCTGCGGCGGGGAAATCCGCCACAGGCGTACCGGCGTATCCCAGTGCTTGAGGAAACAAAAACCCAAATCGTCGATGCGCGCGTCCACATCATCGGTAAGCACATCCCGCACCGCGTTGGTCACCACGGTCTCTCCGGCATTGGCCACTTGCAACAGCCGCGCCGCGAGGTTGAGCGCGTTGCCGTAGAGGTTGTTCGTATCAGACAGCAGGCGGCCGCCATGAATCCCGACCCGCAGGCAAATGGCCTTGCCCGGTTCGGCGCCGCGTGCGAGGTCGCACGCCAACTCGTGCATGCGCAGGCCGCTGCGCACCGCGTCTTGGGCGCGCTCGAAGCGCAGGAGAAGTCCGTCCCCTTGCCGTTCAACGAGCGTGCCACCCAAGGGCTCGACGGCCTGTTCTAGCAGCCGGGAGATCAGGGCGCGCAGCAACGCGATGGCCTGTCGCTCGTCTTGCTGCAACAGCCGAACCGACTCGACCACGTCGACAAAGACGACAACGGTATCGAGTTCGAGAAGCGGCGATGAATCCCCTGCGTGTTCCATTCGCGTGACTCCAGCCAAGTCCAAAGCCGAAACACACGATAAGAGAAAACGCCTATACGTAACAGAGTGTTTGCCTGACGCTAGCGAACTTTGTAGGGATTTCGCATCAAAGAGCATCCAGAGCACTCTGCCCGGGATGCCCCATCTCGGATATCACCTATTCGGGTGGGATTTCGCGTTTATCCACCTGATCACCGCTCCCCCACATACGGATTGAACCGCCGCTCCTCGCCGAACGTGCTCTCCGGCCCATGGCCCGGGATGAACACCGTCTCGTCCCCCATCGGCCACAGCCGTTCCTTGATGCTGGCGACCAGCTGGGCGTGGTTGCCCTGCGGGAAATCCGTGCGGCCGATGCTGCCGGCAAACAGCACATCGCCCACGAACGCGCGCTGCGCCTCTGGCGAGTGAAACACCACGTGGCCGGGCGTGTGGCCCGGGCAGTGGCGCACGTTCAGCGCGCAGTTCCCGATCTGCACCGTGTCGCCGTCGGCCAGCCAGCGGGTCGGCGTGAAGTGGCCGGCGGGCGGGAAGCCGAACATCTGGCTCTGCTGCGGCAGGCCGTCGATCCAGAACTGGTCGCCCGGGTGCGGGCCAATGATGGGCAGCGCCAGTTTTTCGGCCAGGGCCGCGGTGCCTCCGGCGTGGTCGATGTGCGCGTGGGTGAGCCAGATCGCCTTGAGCGTGACGCCCAGCCGCTGCGCCTCGGACTCGATGCGGTCGAGGTCGCCGCCCGGGTCGATCACGGCGGCGTCCTGGGTTTCGCCGCACCAGACGATCGAGCAGTTCTGGGCGAAGGCGGTGACGGGAATGGTCTGGTAGTGCAGCATGGCTTGACGACGGGAAACGGACGGAAAAGCGATCGGAGATGTGGTCCGATCCATTATCGAGCGCCGGCCCCGGGCGCGCAGAAGTATCAATTTGAGACGCCGACAGCTCAAGTTCGGTGCGGGCGGGTCGAAGAACGGTGGACTCGAAAGAGAGGGCCACATGCTCAAGAACCTCAGCCTCAAAACCCAGCTCGGGGTCGGCTTCGCCACCGTGGTGGCGCTGTTTCTCGCCACCATGGTGCTGGTCGCCCAGCTGGTGGCCCGCCTGGAACACGGGGTGCGCGACTTCAGTGTGACGGAGTTGCCGCTGGTGCTGGCGGTGGAGCGCATGAACCTGTCACGCTCGGAGGTACAGCAGTTCCTGACTGACGTCGCCGCCACCCACGATCCGGCCGCCTACGCGGAAGCCGAAGAGGCCTTGAAAAACTACCAGTCGGCGAGCAAGGAAGTGCGCACGATCCTGACCGCCGCTGGCGACCAGAAGGACATCGCGGCCCTGGACGCGATGGACCACGCCTTTGTCACCTTCTACGACAGCGGAAAGACCATGGCCGAGGCCTACATCCGCGACGGGCTGGACGCCGGTAACCGCCTGATGAAGGGCAGCCAGGGCCAGCCCGGGTTTGACCAGGCCAGCGAAGCGATTTCCACCCGGATCGGGGCGCTGCGGGAAACCCTGCTGGCGAGCGCCCGCCAGTCGGTCGTGCAGGATCTCGGGCAGGTCGTGGGCATCGAGCGCGTGATGCTGGTCGGCGGCGCGCTGGCGACCCTGGTCGCCACCGGCTTTGCGGTCTGGATCGTGCTGACCGTCTATGCGCAGATCGGGGGTGAGCCACGCTTTGCGGTCAAGCTGATGCAGCGCATCGGTGCCGGCAACCTGGGCTCCCACATCCGCCTCAAACCCGGAGACACCGCCAGCCTGATGGCCAGCGCCAGCGCCATGCAGACCAGCCTGCGCACCGTGGTGAGCGAGGTGCGCGAACACGCCCATTCGGTCGAAGGCACCTGCTCAGAGATCGAATCGGGCGGCAACGACCTGGCCCACCGCACGTCGGCGCAATCCGATGCGCTGGCCCACACTTCGGCCGCCGCCGAAGAGCTGACTGCGTCGGCCAACCACAACGTCGAAGGCGCCCGCGGCGCCACCGAGCAGGCACGGCTGGCCAGCGACAGCGCGCGCAAGAGCGGTGAACTCGTGGGCCGCTTCGTCGACACCATGCACGAGATCCAGCACTCGTCGCGCCAGATCGCCGACATCATCGGCGTGATCGACGGCATTGCCTTCCAGACCAACATCCTGGCCCTCAACGCCGCGGTCGAGGCCGCCCGGGCGGGTGAACAGGGGCGCGGCTTCGCCGTCGTGGCATCCGAGGTGCGCAGCCTGGCGCAGCGCAGCGCCGAGGCCGCCAAGGACATCCGCGGACTGATCTCGGGCAGCGTGGACCGGGTCGATCAGGGCTCGGCCCTGGTCGAGCAGGCGCGCAGTGCGATGGACGAGGTGGTGACCGACACGCTGCGGGTGATGGAAGCCATGTCCGATGTCGCGTCCACCAGCTCCGAGCAGGGCCGAGCCATCTCCGAAGTGGCCCGCTCGATCCAGGAAATGGATCAGGTGACGCAGCAGAACGCCGCCCTGGTGCAGGAAAGCGCTGCGGCGACCGCCAGCCTGCGCCAGCAGGCGCTGGCCCTGACCGGAGCCGTGGCCCGGTTCGACCTGGGCGAAGGCGCCGCGCTCAGAGCTTGAAGTCGTACTCGATCGTGATCGGGGCGTGGTCGCTGAACTTCTCGCCCTTGTAGATCGCTTCGGACCGGGCGGTTTCGGCAAACGCCGGTGTCGCCAGGTGGTAGTCCAGCCGCCACCCCACGTTGTTCGCGTAGGCCTGCCCCCGGTTGCTCCACCACGTGTAGCAGGTCTCGGTCGTGTCCGGCTGCAGCCGGCGGTAGACGTCGACCAGGCCGCCCTCATTCAGCAGCTTCGTCATCCAGGCACGCTCCTCGGGCAGGAAGCCGCTGTTCTTCTGGTTGCTGCGCCAGTTCTTCAGGTCGGCGTTCTGGTGCGCGATGTTGACGTCGCTGCAGATCACGAAGTCGCGTGTTTTCTTCAGCGCCATCAGGTGCGGGTACATCAGGTCCAGGAAGCGGTACTTGGCTTCCTGCCGCTCCGGGCCGGACGAGCCGCTGGGGAAATACACGCTGATGACCGAGAACTTGCGCTTGGGGGTGTCAAAGCGCAGCTCGGCCCAGCGGCCCTCGGCGTCGAACTCGCCGCCATCGAAGCCGATCACCACGTCGCTGGGCGCGTGCCGCGTGTAGACCGCGACGCCGGAATAGCCCTTCTTTTCCGCGAAATGGAAGTGGCCCTTGAGGCCTACCATTTCTTCGAAGC
The DNA here is from genome assembly GCF_051857515.1 of Hydrogenophaga sedimenti. Classification (NCBI taxonomy): domain Bacteria; kingdom Pseudomonadati; phylum Pseudomonadota; class Betaproteobacteria; order Burkholderiales; family Comamonadaceae; genus Hydrogenophaga; species Hydrogenophaga sedimenti. Next base: position 169,751 of record NZ_JBPZHA010000008.1, on the reverse strand, counting down.
GGCCACTCACATCCGGGGCCTGGGCCTTGACTTCCTGCACGCAAATACAATCGGGCGAGTGCCCGGCGAGCCAGGATTCCAGCCCTTTGTTGCTGGCCGAACGGATGCCGTTGAGGTTGAGGCTGGTCAGTTTGAACAAGGAAGTCCCCATGTCGTTGGATACGGGCGCGGCAACCACCACACAACAAGGTGATTCGCTGGCGCAGGAATTTGTGCAGTTCTGTGTGGACTCGGGCGTGCTGCGCTTTGGCGAATTCAAGACCAAAGCGGGACGCCTGTCACCCTATTTCTTCAACGCCGGCCTGTTCGACGACGGAGCCAAGCTCGGTCGGCTCGCGCAATTCTATGCACAGGCCCTGATCCGCAGCGGCATCGAGTTCGACATGATCTTCGGCCCCGCCTACAAGGGCATTCCGCTGGGTGCGGCCGTGGCCATCGAACTGGCCCGCCTGGGACGCAACGTCCCCTTCGCCTACAACCGCAAGGAAGCCAAGGACCACGGCGAAGGTGGCACCCTGGTCGGCGCCCCCCTCCAGGGCCGGGTGCTGATCGTCGACGACGTGATGAGCGCAGGCACCGCCGCGCGCGAGTCCATCGCCCTGATCCAGGCGGCCGGCGCCACGGCGCACGCGGTCGTCATCGCGCTGGACCGGCAGGAGAAAGCCACCGAGAAGACCGCCGACGGCGGCGTTCGCGACGTGGACCACAGCGCCGTGCAATACGTGCAGCGCGAGCTGGGCCTGCAGGTCTGCGCCATTGCGAGACTGTCCGATTTGCTGCAGTATCTGTCGGGACACACAGGGGCCGAACTGAACCAGCACCGCGACCGCGTGCTGGCGTACCGCGAACGCTACGGCGTTGCCTGAGGAATTGCATTGACCCGTCTCCTGACCACCGCTGCTGCTTCCCGCGGCCTGCGCCTGACCGGCGCCGGGCTGCTGGCGCTGGTTCTGGGCGCTTCCGCCTGGGCACAGGACAACAAGAACACGGGCGGCATCTACAGCTGCGTCGACGGCAAGGGCCGGCGCCTGACCTCGGACCGCCCGATCGTCGACTGCCTCGACCGCGAGCAAAGGGAACTGGGCAACTCCGGCACGGTCAAGCGCGTGGTGCCGCCCAGCTACACCGCCGAAGAGAAGGCCAGGCTGGAGGCGCAACGCAAGGTCGAGGATGCCGAAAGAGCGCGCATCGCCGAAGAGAAGCGGCGCGACAAGGCGCTGCTGATCCGCTACCCGAACCAGACGGTGCACGACAAGGAGCGCGTCGATGCCCTCAGGCAGATCGACGATGTGATCGATGCGGTGAAGAAGCGTGTCGACACCTTGTCCAAACAGCGCCGCGACATCGATCTGGAACTGGAGTTCTATCAGAACGATGTGAGCAAGGCGCCGGCCTGGCTCAAGCGCAAGCTGGAAGACAACACCCAGCAGGTGCAGGTGCAGAGCCGTTTCCTGAGCGAGCAGTCGCTGGAAAAGCAGCGCATCAACGCCCGCTTCGACGAAGAGCTGGCCAAACTCAAGATGCTCTGGACCTACGGCATCAAGCCCTGAGTCCCCCACAAGCAAAAGGCCCGCTATGCGGGCCTTTTGTCTTTCTGCGGCGTGCGCTCAGCCCTGCAGCTTCTGCCGCAGCACGTCGTTGGCCTGCTGCGGGTTGGCCTTGCCCTTGCTGGCCTTCATGACCAGGCCGACCAACGCGTTGAAGGCCTTGTCCTTGCCGGCGCGGAACTGCTCGACCATCGGCGCGTTGGCGGCCATCACCTCGTCGATGATTTTCTCCAGCGCACCGCTGTCGTTCATCTGCTTGAGGCCCTTGGCTTCGATGACGGCGTCCACGTCCTGGCCTTCACCGGCCCACAGCGCGTCCATCACCTGCTTGGCGGCGTTGTTCGACACCGTGCCGTCGGCAATGCGCTTGAGCAGTGCGGCCAGCGTGTCGGCGCTGACAGGCACCTGGGCGATGTCCTTCTCTTCGTTGTTCAGGCGGCGCGAGACCTCGCCCATGATCCAGTTGCTGGCCATCTTGGCCTGGCCGGACGCCTTGGCGGCCGTCTCGAAATAGGCGGCCATCGCCGGGCTCTGGGTCAGCGTGGTGGCGTCGTACTCGGGCAGGCCGTAGGCCTGCACCAGGCGCTCGGCCATCTGGCGCGGCAGCTCGGGCATCGAGGCTTTCACCTCGTCCACCCACGAGCGCGCGATCACCAGCGGCGGCAGATCGGGATCCGGGAAGTAGCGGTAGTCGGCCGCGTCTTCCTTGGTGCGCATGGCGCGCGTCTCGCCGGTGTCGGGGTCGAACAGTACCGTGGCCTGCTGGATCTCGAAACCGTCCTCGATCTGCTCGATCTGCCAGCGGATCTCGTAGTCGATCGCCTGCTGCATGAACTTGAACGAGTTCAGGTTCTTGATCTCGCGGCGCGTGCCCAGCGGCGCGCCGGGCTTGCGCACCGAGACGTTGGCGTCGCAGCGGAACGAGCCTTCCTGCATGTTGCCGTCACACACACCGATCCAGGTCACGATCTTGTGCAGCTCTTTCGCGTAGGCCACGGCCTCGGCGCTGGAGCGCATGTCGGGCTCGGTCACGATCTCCAGCAGCGGCGTGCCGGCGCGGTTGAGGTCGATGCCGCTCTGGCCGATGAAGTCTTCGTGCAGGCTCTTGCCCGCGTCTTCTTCCAGGTGGGCGCGCACCAGGCGCACGGTCTTCTTTTCGTCACCGAGGAAGAAGCTCACCTCGCCGCCCTGCACCACCGGGATCTCGAACTGGCTGATCTGGTAGCCCTTGGGCAGGTCGGGGTAGAAGTAGTTCTTGCGCGCGAACACGCTCTGCTCGGCGATGTGCGAGCCCAGCGCGAGGCCGAGGCGGATCGCGTGTGCCACCGCTTCGCGGTTCATCACCGGCAGCGTGCCGGGCAGCGCCAAGTCCACCGCGCAGGCCTGCGTGTTCGGCTCGGCACCGAAGGCCGTCGGCGCGCGGCTGAAGATCTTGGATTGCGTGGCCAGCTGGGCGTGGGTCTCGAAGCCGATCACGACTTCGTAGCCTTGCACCAGCAGGGAAGCTTGTTTCTTTTCGCTCATGGTCAGAAGCCCTCCGGCGTCTTGGTGTGCCAGTCGGTCGCGCGCTGGAACGCATCGGCCGCTTGCAGCAGTTCGGCTTCCTGGAAGTAGTTGCCCAGCAGCTGCACGCCCACGGGCAAACCACCGGCGCCAAAGCCCGCCGGCACGCTCATGCCGGGCAGGCCGGCCAGCGAACCGGGCAGCGTGAAGATGTCGGCCAGGTAGTTGGCGACCGGGTCGTCGCTCATCTCGCCGATCTTCCACGCCGTGGTCGGTGCGGCCGGGCCGGCGATCACGTCGCACTGCGTGAAGGCCTGCTGGAAGTCCTGCGCGATCAGGCGGCGGATCTGCTGGGCCTTGAGGTAATACGCGTCGTAATAACCGTGGCTCAGCACGTAGGTGCCGATCATGATGCGGCGTTGCACCTCGGGGCCAAAGCCTTCGCTGCGCGACTTCCGGTACATGTCGTTCAGGTCGTCGAACTGGGCCGCGCGGTGGCCGAACTTCACGCCGTCGAAGCGGCTGAGGTTGGACGAGGCCTCGGCCGGCGCGATGATGTAGTAGACCGGGATGGACAGCTGCGTGCGCGGCAGCGAGATGTCGACCAGCGTGGCGCCGAGCTTCTCGTATTCGGCCAGCGCCGCGCGCACGGCGGCCAGCACATCGGGCGCGCAGCCCTCGCCGAAGAATTCCTTGGGCAGGCCGACGCGCAAGCCCTTGAGCGGCTGCGCGGCGGTCGCGCCTTCGCGCGGGGCACCGAGCAGGCGCGTGTAGTCCTCGGCCGGGTGGTCCAGGCTGGTGGAATCGCGGTCGATGTCGGGACCGGCCATCGCCGTCAGCAACGTGGCGCAGTCGGCGGCGCTGCGCGCCATGGGGCCGGCCTGGTCGAGGCTGGAGGCGAAGGCCACCATGCCGTAGCGCGAGCAGCGGCCGTAGGTCGGCTTGATGCCGGTGACGTTGCAGAAGCTCGCAGGCTGGCGGATCGAGCCGCCGGTGTCGGTGCCGGTGGTGGCGGGCGCCAGACGCGCGGCCACGGCCACGGCCGAGCCGCCCGAGGATCCGCCGGGCACGCGCTCGGCGTCCCAGGGGTTGCGGGCCACGCCGTAGGCCGAGTTCTCGTTGCTGCCGCCCATGGCGAACTCGTCGCAGTTGAGCTTGCCCAGCGTCACGGCGCCGGCTTTGGCCAGATTCGCGACCACGGTGGCGTCGAACGGGCTCTGGTAGCCCTCCAGCATCTTGCTGCCGGCGGTGCTCGGAAAGCCTTGTGTGACAAAGATGTCCTTGTGGGCCAGCGGCACGCCCAGCAGCGGGCCGCGCTCGCCAGCGGCCACGCGGGCATCCGCGGCTTTCGCCTGCGCCAGCGTGAGGTCTTCGTTGAAGGCCAGGTAGGCACCCAAGTTTTCATGCTGTTTGGCACGGGCCAGCAGAGCCTGCGCGGCTTCGACGCTGGACGTCTTCTTGTCGGCAATGGCGGCGGCCAGTTCGGCCACGCCCATTTCGTGAATCTGCTTGGAACTCATTCGATCACCTTGGGCACGAGGAACAGGCCGCGCTCGACGGCGGGCGCGCTTTGCTGGTTGGCCTCGCGGTTGTTGGGTTCGCTGGCCACGTCGGGCCGCAGGCGCAGGCTGACGTGATCGATCACGGCCGTCGGGTGGGCCAGCGGCTCGACGCCGGTGGTGTCCACCGCGTTCATCTGTTCGACGATGTCGAAAAAGCCGTTGAGCTGGGAGAGCATGCGCTCGGCCTGGGCCGGCGGCATTTCCAGCCGGGCCAGGTTGGCGATGCGGCCGATGTCGGTCAGGGTCAGGGACATGACGGGATGGACTCGGAGTAGGTCGAAAGAAACAGGCTCGCGGGAAAGACCGCGCGGTGGAAACCGCCTGTAAAGAGATGATTTCGGCCCCGTTGGGTGCAGTTATGCACAGGGGATACGGTATTATCCAAGGTTTGGCGACCCCGACCGCCTCTCGGGCCGTTTTTGTCGCTGAATCAAAGACTTATCCGGATTCCACCCCGAACAGCACACGGCGACGGCCACCCGAAGCGGCGGTCGTGCCCCACAGGATTTTTTGCACCATGTTTGAAGCGTTCCGTCGGAGTTTCTCGACCGACCTGGCCATTGACCTTGGCACCGCCAACACCCTGATCTACGTCCGCGGCAAGGGCATCGTCCTCGACGAACCCTCGGTGGTGTCGATCCGCCACGAAGGCGGTCCCCAGGGCAAGAAGACCATCCAGGCCGTCGGCCACGAAGCCAAGGCCATGCTGGGCAAGGTGCCCGGCAACATCGAGGCGATCCGCCCGATGAAAGACGGCGTGATCGCCGACTTCACCGTCACCGAGCAGATGCTCAAGCAGTTCATCAAGATGGTGCACCCGCGCTCGATGTTCAAGCCGAGCCCGCGCATCATCATCTGCGTGCCCTGCGGCTCGACCCAGGTCGAGCGCCGTGCCATCCGCGAGTCGGCCCTGGGCGCCGGCGCCTCCGAGGTCTACCTGATCGAAGAACCCATGGCCGCGGCCATCGGCGCCGGCCTGCCGGTGTCGGACGCATCCGGCTCCATGGTGGTGGACATCGGCGGCGGCACGACCGAAGTCGGCGTGATCTCGCTGGGCGGCATGGTCTACAAGGGCAGCGTGCGCGTCGGTGGCGACCGCTTCGACGACGCCATCATTGCCTACATCCGCCGCAACTACGGCATGCTGATCGGCGAACCCACCGCCGAAGCGATCAAGAAGAACATCGGCTCGGCCTTCCCCGGCTCCGAAGTCAAGGAAATGGAAGTCAAGGGCCGCAACCTCTCCGAGGGCGTGCCACGCAGCTTCACCATCTCCAGCAACGAAATCCTCGAAGCCCTGACCGACCCGCTCAACAGCATCGTCTCGGCCGTCAAGAGCGCGCTGGAGCAGACGCCGCCCGAGCTGGGCGCCGACATCGCCGAGCGCGGCATGATGCTGACCGGTGGCGGCGCGCTGCTGCGCGACCTGGACCGCCTGCTGGCCGAAGAAACCGGCCTGCCGGTGCTGGTGGCCGAAGAGCCGCTGACCTGCGTGGTGCGCGGCTGTGGCATGGCCCTGGAGCGCATGGAGCGCCTGGGCACCATCTTCACCAGCGAGTAATCCGGTGCCGGCGCCCTGGCGCCTGCCCGCACTGCCCGACCCGACATGCCACTGGGCACCCTGGACCGAACGCCCCCCCCGTTTTTCAAGCAGGGGCCGTCGGCGCTGTCCAAGCTGATGGTGTTCAGCGCGATCGCGCTGTTCCTGATGGTGGCCGACGCGCGTTTTCGCGTCACCACCCCGCTGCGTGCCGTGCTGGCCACCGCCCTGTATCCGGTGCAGTGGCTGGTGCTCCAGCCGATCGATGCCGCCAGCCACGCGGGCGAATACTTCACCAGCCTGCACACGGCCCAGCAGAGCGAAGCCCAGGCCCGCCAGCAGCTGGCGACCCAGGCCGAGCGGGCGCAGCAGGTCGAGCAGCTCACACTGGAGAACCAGCGCCTGCGCGAGCTGCTGGACATGCGCCCGCGCATCAATGCCAAGGCCACCGGCGCACAGGTGCTCTACGACGCGGCCGACCCGTATTCGCGCAAGGTGGTGATCGACCGCGGGCAGACGCACGGCATCCTGCCCGGCTCGCCGGTCATCGACGACCAGGGCGTGCTGGGCCAGGTCACGCGGGTCTACCCGCTGGTGTCCGAAGTGACGATGCTGATCGACCGCGACCAGGCGATCCCGGTACTGAACAGCCGCACCGGCGTGCGCAACGTGGTCTACGGACAGCCCGGCCCCGACGGTGACGGCCTGGAGCTGCGCTACACGCTGGCCAACGCCGACATCAACGAAGGCGATCTGCTGACCACCAGCGGCGTCGACGGTGTCTATCCGCCGGGCCTGCCGGTGGGCCGCATCACCAAGGTGGAACGGCGCGCCGAAACCTCGTTCACCCGCATCAGCTGCGTGCCGGTGGCGCGCATGCACGGCGCGCTGCATGTGCTGGTGCTCGACCCCGTCGGGCAAGGACTGCCCGCCGCGCCCGCGCCGCAGAACGCGGCCGACAAGAGCGCCGAGAAAGACCCCGACGCCGAGCCGTCCACCCCGGCGCACAAGCGCAGGAGGACGCCATGATCATGCGTCCGGGGCAGCAGCTGCTGCTGCCCGCCAACCCGGTCTTCATCTGGGGCAGCCTGCTGGCCGCGCTGCTGCTGAACATCCTCATGAACATGGGGCTGTGGGGCCGCGCCGCCTGGGTGCCCGACCTGCTCGCCGTCGCCCTGGTGTTCTGGAGCGTGCACCAGCCGCTGCGCATCGGGGTCGGCGTGGCCTTCGCGTTCGGCCTCCTGATCGACGTGCAGCAAGGCGCCTTGCTGGGCCAGCATGCGCTGGCCTACACGGTGCTGGGCTACGTCTCGGTCTTCATGCACCGCCGCCTGCTCTGGTTCGACGTGCCGACACAGGCGATCCAGGTGCTGCCGCTGTTCGCCGCGGCGCACCTGCTGGAACTGGTGGTGCGCCTGGTGGCCGGTGGCGGGTTCCCGGGCTGGGCCTACTTCCTGTCGCCGGTGATCGAAGGTGCGCTGTGGCCGGTGGCCAGCGTGCTGCTGCTGGCGCCGCAGCGCCGGGCGCCCGACCCCGACGACAACCGGCCGCTCTAGATGAAACACCCCCGCGCCGCCTTCGGCGTCACCCCCTCAAGGGGGCGATGCGTGTGGCCCGGCAGAGCCGGTTCCACCGCATCCTGGTGCCCAGACACTTCGCGCCAGCGGAGCGTGGAGACCAGGAATTCAGCGCCGGGCCGCCCCAAGCTGAATTCGCACCCCCTCGGGGGGCAGCGACCCGCGCAGCGGCGGAGCGTGGGGGCGCTATGACCGAACTGCGCAACGTCGAAGCCGACCTGGCGCACTTCCGCACCCGGGTCCTGGTGGCCGGGCTGGCGGTGCTGGTGGCGTTTTCGCTGCTGGCCGCGCGGCTGGTCTACCTGCAGGTCGTGCGCCACGAGGACTTCGACGCACAGGCCGAAAGCAACCGCACGGCGGTGCTGCCGGTGGTGCCCAACCGCGGGCAGATCCTGGACCGCTACGGGCGCGTGCTGGCCACCAACTTCTCGGCCTACACGCTGGAGATCACGCCTTCGAAGGTCGAGGACCTGGACCGCACGATCGAGGCGCTGGGCCAGCTGGTCGACATCCAGCCGCGCGACAAGCGGCGCTTTCGCAAGCTGCTGGAGGAGTCGCGCAACTTCGACTCGCTGCCGATCCGCACCCGCCTGACCGACGAAGAGGTCGCGCGCTTCACGGCGCAGCGTTACCGCTTCCCCGGCGTGGAGGTGCGCGCCCGGCTGATCCGCCACTACCCGCACGGCGAGGTCGGCAGCCACGTGGTGGGCTACATCGGCCGCATCAACCAGCGCGAGAAGGAAGACATCGAAGACTGGCCCGAGGAAGACCAGGCCAACTACCGCGGCACCGACTACATCGGCAAGCTCGGCGTCGAGCAGCACTACGAACGCGAGCTGCACGGCATCACCGGCTTCGACCGGGTCGAGACCTCGGCCGGTGGCCGCGCCGTGCGCTCGCTGGCCAACACGCCGGCCACGCCGGGCAACACGGTCGTGCTGGCGCTGGACATCAAGCTGCAGAAGCTGGTCGAGGAGATGTTCGGCGACCGCCGCGGCGCGCTGGTGGCGATCAACCCGAACAACGGCGAGCTGCTGGCCTTCGTGTCCAAGCCGACCTTCGACCCCAACCTGTTCGTCGAGGGCATCGATGCCGACAACTGGAAGGCGCTGAACGAGTCGATGGACAAGCCGCTGCTCAACCGCGCGCTGCGCGGCACCTACCCGCCCGGCTCGACCTACAAGCCGTTCATGGCGCTGGGCGCGCTGGAACTGGGCAAGCGCTCGCCGACCACCATCATCAACGACCCCGGCTATTTCATGTTCGGCGGCCACCGCTTCGGCAGCCCCGAGAACGAGCGCGGCGGTGCGATGGACATGCGGCGCGCCATCGTCGAGTCGAGCAACGTGTACTTCTACTCGCTGGCCAACGAGATGGGTGTCGACACGATCCACGACTTCATGGCGCCGCTGGGCTTCGGCCAGATCACCGGCATCGACCTGCGCGGCGAGCTGCGCGGCATCCTGCCCAGCCAGGCCTGGAAGCGCGAGACCTACAAGCGCCCCGAGCAGCAGCGCTGGTACGCGGGCGAAACGGTCTCGCTGGGCATCGGCCAGGGCTACAACAGCTTCACCATGCTGCAGCTGGCACACGCCATGGCCACGCTGGTCAACGGCGGCAAGTCCTACCCGCCGCACCTGGCGCTGGCCACCGAGGACGAGGTCACCCGCACACGCCATCCGGTGGCGGTGGCCCCGCCGGTCGATCTGGCCTTCAAGCCCGAGCACGTGGAACTCATCCGCCAGGCCATGTACGGGGTCACCACCGGTGGCACGGCCACGCGCGTGTTCGCGGGCGCGGGCTATCTCAGCGGCGGCAAGACCGGCACGGCGCAGGCCGTGAGCCTGGGCAAACACGAGCGCTACGACGCGCGCAAGATGGAAGAGCACCAGCGCGACCACTCGCTGTATGTGGCCTTCGCCCCGCTGGAAAAGCCGACCGTGGCGCTGGCCGTGGTGGTGGAGAACGCGGGCTTCGGTGCCGCCAGCGCCGCGCCGATCGCGCGCCGGGTGTTCGACTACCTGCTGCAGGACCAGTACCCCAATCCCGAAGACCTCGCCGCGGTGCAGAAGGGCCAGGCCGGCCGGCCGATCGGCACGCCGCTCAAGGCCAGCGAAATTCCCTGGCCCTCGGAGAACGAGAACGCCCCGGCGTCGCTGCGCGCGCCGGGCTGACGCCGCCGCTCAGCGCAGCCAGCTGTCGTAACCGGTCTTGAGGATCAGGGCCGTGACAACCACGATGAAGGCCACGCGCACGAAGCCGCTGCCATGCTTGAGCGCCAGCCGCGTGCCCAGCAGGCTGCCGACCACGTTGGCCGCCGCCAGTGGCAGCACGAAATGCCACCAGATGTGGCCCTTGCTGATGAACAGTGCCAGCGCCGCCAGGTTCGACGCCGTGTTCAGCAGCTTGGCGCTGGCGCTGGCGTGCAGGAAGTCGTAGCCCAGCCAGCGCACGAACAGGAACACGAAGAAGCTGCCGGTGCCCGGGCCGAAGAAGCCGTCGTAGAACCCGATCACCAGCCCCAGCGTGCTGGCCGCCCAGGCCTCGCCGCGCGCCGTGAACCGCGGCGTGTGGTGGCGACCCAGGTCCTTGCGCGCCAGCGTGTAGATCAGCAGGGCCAGCAGCACCAGCGGCAGGGCCTTGCGCAGGAAGCCGGGCGAGATCACGGTCACGGTCCAGGCGCCGGCCATCGAACCGGCGAACGCCAGCGCCGCCGCCGGCAGCAGGGCGTGCCAGGGCATGGTCACGCGCTGCGCGTACTGCGCCGTCGCCGCCGCCGTGCCCCAGATCGACGCGCTCTTGTTGACCCCGAACAGCGTCGCCGGGTGCGTGGTCGGGAACACCGCGAACAGCATGGGGGTCAGGATCAGGCCGCCGCCGCCCACGATGGAGTCGACAAAACCGGCGAACAGCGAAGCGAGCGAAACGATCAGCAATTCCATGCAGCGATTGTCGCCGGGCGCCTCGAAGACAATGCCCGCATGACCCAGATCCCCCGCACCAGCGAAGCCCGCATCGACTGCCATGTGCACGTGTTCGATCCGGCCCGTTTCCTCTACGCCGCCGACGCCTGGTACACGCCAGCCCCCGCCGAGACGGGCACGCCGGACCAGCTCGGGCATGTGCTCGACGCCCATGGCGTGCAGCACGCGCTGCTGGTCGGCCCCAACTCCGGCTACGGCCTGGACAACCGCTGCCTGCTCGACACCATCGCGCGCCAGCCCACGCGCTACCGCGGCATCGCGGTGGTGCGCAACGACGCCAGCCGCGACGAACTGCAGGCCTTGCAGGCGCAAGGCGTGGTCGGCGTGGCCTTCAACGTGGCCCTGCTCGGGGTCGACCACTACCGCGACACCGGACCACTGCTGGAGCGGTTGCGCGAACTGGACCTGTGGGCCCAGGTGCAGGTCGAGGGCGACCAGCTCTGCGAGCTGCAAGGGCTGCTGCGGGACAGCGGCGCGCGCCTGCTGTTCGACCACGGCGGCCGGCCCCGCCCGGCCGAGGGCACGCACCAGGCCGGGTTCGCCGCGCTGCTCGGCTTCGCGGCCACGGGTCGCGCGGCGGTGAAGCTCTCCGGCTGGGCCAAGGTATCGCAGCAGTCCTTCCCGCACGCCGACGTGATGCCTTATGCCCGCGCGCTGCTGGAGGCTTACACGCCGCAGGCCCTGGTGTGGGCTTCGGACTGGCCGTTTTTGCGCGCGCCAGCGCGCGTCGACTACGGTCCGCTGCTGGCCCTGCTGGCGCAACAGGTGCCCGACGAGGCCGCGCGCCGCGCCATCCTGTGGGACACGCCGCGGCGCCTGTTTGATTTCGGCTAAGGGGCAGCGGCCCGCGAAAGCGGCGGAGCGTGAGGGCCCCGTACTCTAGGCCGCGGGCAGCTCCAGCAGGAACTCGGCGCCGCCGCCGTCGGCGTTGCGCGCACTCAGGTGCCCGCCGTGCTGCTCGACGATGCCGTAGCTGATCGACAGGCCCAGGCCCGTGCCCTTGCCCACCGGCTTGGTGGTGAAGAAGGGGTCGAAGATGCGCAGCAGGTGTTCGGCCGGAATGCCCGGGCCGTTGTCGCGCACCGTGATGCGCACGGTGGAGCGCTCGCCGCCGCCGCACTCCATCTCGACCCGGACCATCGGTTCGGGTTCGCGCGCGAGCGCGTCGAAGGCGTTCTGCAGCAGGTTCATCATGACCTGCTGCAACTGCCCGGCGCTGCCCATCACCGAGCAGGTCTGCACCGGGTCCCAGCGCACCTGCACCGAGGTCGCGCGCCCTTTCTGCACCCAGTGGATCGCGCGCTCGATCACCTCCACCAGGTTCACCGGCTTGCGCTCGTCGGGGTCCATGGCCGAGAAACGCTTGAGGCCGTGCACGATGTCGGCGGTGCGCTGTGCGCCTTCGAGCGTGCCCTCGATCAGCGAGGGCAGATCGCCCATCAGGTGTTCGATGCGCAGCCGCTGGCGCAGCGCCTGCAGTTCCTCTTCGCTGGCCTGCGCGTGCAGCGCGGCCATGTACATCTGCAGCCGGTCGCAGTATTTGCGCAGCGCGTGCACGTTGCCCAGCACGAAGCTGATCGGGTTGTTGAGTTCGTGCGCCACGCCCGCGACCAGCTGGCCCAGCGAGGCCATCTTCTCGGAGTGCAGCAGCTGCTGCTGCGTGCGCTTGAGCGCTTCGTGGGCGGCGCGCATCTCGTGGTACGCGCGCTTGAGCTCGGCCGTCGGGCGCCCGACCCAGACCGTGCCGACGCGCTTGCCGTTGCTGCCCACGCGCGGCGTGCAGCTGGCGTCGACCGACACCGCCTGGCCCTGGCGGTCCAGCAGGTTGAGCTCGATGCCCTGGCCCGAGCGCGGCACGGCGTTACGGCCCATGGCCTCGCGCGCCGCCTGCACGCTGGCGGCATCGGCCAGCAGGTCCGACAGGCTGCTGCCGCGCAACAGCTCTTCGCTGCGTCCGACCAGTTCACACAGCGCGGCGTTGGCCTGCTCGATCAGGCCTCGCTCGTCGCACACCACCAGCACGTCCGACATCGAGGTCAGCACGCTGACGATGAACTGCTGCGACTGCTCCAGCTCGGCGTTCTTCTTCTCCAGCTCGACTTCGTCGTCGATCAGCCGCGTGTAGACCTCGTCCATCTTCTGGATCACGTCCAGCCAGGTGGACTCGTCCACACCCTCCATGGGCGCGGCGGTCAGCGGACTAGGTGCACGGTCTTTGGTCATAGCGAGGAAAAGGCTCCGGAGCGCGTGCACCCGGATTGAACGGGGGCACCGTGGAACCGGCTTCGCCGGGCCACAGGCGCCGTCCCCCTGCCCAGCACCGAAGGTGCGCCAGAGCGGGGGGAAGCCGCGCAGCGGCGCAGGGGGGTGTCCATCTCAATGCACCGTACACACCATGCAGGGATCGAAGGAGCGCACGATGTGCTGCACCGCCACCGGGTTCTTCTCACCCTCGCGCACCGGCGCGCCCGCCAGCGCCTGCTCCAGCGCACCGGGCGTGCCCTGCGCGTCGCGCGGCGAGAAGTTCCAGCTGGTCGGCGCGACGATCTGGTAGTTGGCGATGCGGCCATCCCGCACCACCAGCCAGTGGCCCAGCGCGCCGCGCGCCGCTTCCGACAGGCCCACGCCGTGCCCTTCGTCGGGCAAGGCCGTCGGCACGCAGAAGGCCTCGGTCGGACGCAGCGACTGCAGCCAGTCTTCCATCATCGGCACCACCCGGGCCAGCTCGACCACCCGGGCCAGCACGCGCGTGAACACCGTGCCGCCGTGGCGCGCCACCGCGTCGCGCACCAGCGGGTGGGCGCTGGCGAGCTGGCGCGCGATGGCCCCGGTCTCGACCACTTCGCCGCCCAGCCGCGGCGCCTTGTTCCAGGTGTAGGCCCCGGCCTTGTCGGGCTCGGGCCGGGTCACGCCATGCAGCGGGTGCAGCGGCGCGCGCGCCTGCGCCAGCCAGGCGTGGGTGGCGTCCTCGGTGATCGCGCGGGCGTCCAGCGGGTCCAGCCGCCGCGCGTCGCCGCGCCACAGGCCCTGGGCGAGCGCGAGCCCGCCGTCCGGTTGCGCATAGGCGCCATAGCTCAGGTAACGGCCCGGCCCCGGGCCGAGTGTCTGCAGCGACAGGTCCTGCACGGCGGTGAGGAAAAACCGCAGGTCGCCGGCCAGCGGGTCCTGCGCGTGCCAGTCCCAGAGCGCGTCCTCGCTGGCCAGTCCGACGAACTGTTCCAGCGGCGCGGCCAGCAGCTGGCGCTCCAGGAAGCCGCGGAACTCGCGCACCTTGCTCAGCAGGCGCACCCGCTCGGCGGCGTCGATCGGTCGCGTGGAACCACCGGGCTCGACCGACTGCGTGTGCGGCCACTTGCCGCCCAGCGTGCCCAGCAGCGTGAGCCAGCGCTGGCGTGCCGCCGTGGCCCCGCGCACCTGCTCGCCCCGGTCGGGCGCGAAGCGGCGCAGCGCCTCGGCGTGCCAGGGCCGGTCGGCATAGACCGGCCGCGCGAAGTCGGGCATGAAGAACAGGTAGAAGTGCGTCAGGTGGTCGGCCAGGTTCTCGGTCGCCAGGATCAGGTTGGTCGCGTGCTGCCCGTTGGGCGGCATGGCGATGCCGCCCAGGTCGGCCAGCGCCCGCGCCGCCGCGACCGACTGCGAGACCGAACAGATGCCGCAGATGCGCGGCACGTAGACCAGCGCGTCGTGCGGCGCCTTGCCCTGCAGGATCTGTTCGAAGCCGCGGTACATGGTGGCGTTGACCTGGGCCGAGGCGACGCGGTCGCCGTCGATCTCCAGCGAGACCTCGAGGTCGCCTTCGACGCGGTTGAACGGACCGACGAGCAGGCGACTCATTTCAGGCGGGTCTTTCTCACCGCGGGCTTCACCACGAGGTGGTCCGCCACCGCGTTGTGCTTCACCCGCCTGGGCGTGGCGCTCTTGGACAGCGAGGCCAGCGCGACGAACCAGGCCTTGGGCATGTCGGTCGGCAGGCCGACCGGAATGCCGGCGATCTTGGGCGTCTGGTGGAAGGGGTGGCCGGGCTCCTGGAAGCCCGGCTCGGTGCAGGCGATGCAGGCGTAGCCGCCGCGCGTGCAGCTGCCCTCGCCGTTCCAGGGCCGGATGTTGCAGTCGGCGTGCACCTGGGTGCCCTTGCAGCCCATGTGCTCCATCATGCAGCCCAGGTCGGAAGGCTTCTCGGCGCTGGCCTTGAACTCGTAGTACTCGTTGCGCGTGCAGCCGTGGTGCACCAGCTGGTCGGCGTAGAAGCGCGGGCGGGCCAGCGGGTCCAGGTCGTCTTCGGTGAAGGCCTCGGCGGCCAGCGCCATCAGCGTGTCGATCACCCAGCTCGGGTGCGTCGGACAGCCGGCGACGTTGATCACCGGCAGGCCGCTGCCGCTGCGGAAGTCGGCGCCGAGCAGGCCGCCCGGGCGGTCGTCCTCGTACTGCAGGCCGCAGGCGTCGGTGGGGTTGTCGCCGCCCGCGGTGATGCCGCCCCAGGCGGCACAGCTGCCCACCGCCACCACATGCTGCGCCTTCGCGGCGAGTTCGCGCACCCAGTGGATCATGGGCAGACCGGTGCCGGCCAGCATGTGGAAGCGCCCGGTGCCGTTGGGGCCACGCAGCAGCGAGCCTTCGACGCACAGCGCGTCCAGCCGCGTGCCGCCATCGATCACCGATCGCAGCAACGCCAGCACCTCGTCGCCACTGGCCAGCGAGAGCGAGGGATGCCACAGCAGCTGGATGCCGGCGTCGCGCAGATGGCCCTGGAAATCGGTGGTGTCGGCGCACAGCAGCGACATGCTGCAGCCACCACAGCCCCCGCTCTGAACCCACAGGACGTTCATGGCGTGTCCAGTCCGAAACGTTGCATCTTGGCCCGCAGGCCGACGCGAGAAAGGCCCAGCTCGGCGGCGGCGCGGGTCTTGTTCCAGCGGTGCCGCAGCAGGGTCTCGCGCAGCAGCATCGCTTCGATCACGTCCAGCCGGTCGGTCAGGGTGCCGGTGCTGGGAATCGCGGCGGCCAGGCCGTCGCCTCCCCCGGCGGCACGGCCCTGCAGCACGCGCGGCGAAAACGCGGCGGGCGGCAGCTCGGTGCCCTCGTGCAGCGCCATCGCGCGCGCGATCTCGTTGCGCAGTTCGCGGATGTTGCCCGGCCAGGGATAGGCCAGCAGGCAGGCCAGCGTGTCGCCCGGCAGCGTGGCGCCCGGATGGCCCAGCTCGCCCGCAACGTCCAGCGCGATCTGGCGCGCGATGGGCGCGATGTCGGCGATCCGGTCGCGCAGCGGCGGCACGGTGATCGACACCCCGGCCAGGCGGTAGAACAGGTCTTCGCGGAACAGGCCTTCGCGCACCCGCTGCTCCAGGTTGCGGTGGGTGGCCGCGATGATGCGCACGTCCACCGGGATCGGCCGCGGCGCGCCCACAGGCCGCACCTCGCCCTCCTGCAGCACGCGCAGCAGCTTGACCTGGAAGGCCGGCGAGGTCTCGCCGATCTCGTCGAGGAACACGGTGCCGCCGCTGGCGCGCTGGAACAGGCCGGGGTGGTCGTCGAAGGCGCCGGTGAAGGCGCCGCGCTTGTGGCCGAACAGCTCCGACTCCAGCAGGGTGTCGGGAATCGCGGCGCAGTTCTCGACCACGAAGGGGCCGGTCTGGCGCGGCGAGGCGTAGTGGATGGCACGCGCCAGCAGCTCCTTGCCGGTGCCCGACTCACCCAGCACCAGCACCGGGATGTCGTAGCGCGCCACGCGCTCGGCCATCGAGCACACCAGGTCGATCGGGCTGCCCGGCGCGCGCACGATGCGGTCGAAATCGAAGTGGCTGCGCGCCTGCGCCATCTGCTGCGCGGTGCGCTGGCGCAGCACGCGGGTGCTGGTGCGCAGCTCCAGGTCGAGCCGGCTGGTCTGGCGCTGCAGCACCTGGGCCTCGACCGCGTTGCGCACCGAATCGAGCAGGTGGTCGGGCGACCAGGGCTTGAGGATGTACTGGTAGATGCCGGCCTCATTGATGCCGGCGATGATGTCCTCGCCGTCGGTGTAGCCGGAGATCACGATGCGCACGGTCTCGGGCCAGCGCTCGCGCACCTCCTTGAGGAAGTTGACGCCGGTCACGCCCGGCATGCGCTGGTCACACAGGATCACGCTCACCGGCTGGCGCTCCAGCAGGCCACGCGCCTCGTCGGCGCTGCTGGCGGTGAAGACCGTGAAGTCTTCGTCCAGCGTGCGCCGCATCGCGTCCTGCGAGCGCACCTCGTCGTCGACCACCAGCACGGTGGGCAGAGGGTCGTGGAGCGGAGGCAGTGTCACGGGACGCTCAGCGGTGGATGGCAAGGTGGCGTGGCGTCCAGGCGTGCGGCAGCTTGTGCACGAAGTGGTGCCGGGCCACGTGGTAGCTGGGATCGAAGCCGTAGAAGTTGCGGTGCATGCGCGCCAGTTCCTGTTCGCGGTAGCGGGCCAGCGGGCAGTGCGCCTCGTCGGCGGCGCGCCGGGCCTGTTTGGCCGCCAGCTGTTCGCTCCGATTGTAGGAGCCGGCCAGCGCCAGCGCACGCGCCAGAACCCTCGCTTCCAGCCCCTCGCGCGGCCCGTCGTCGCAGGCATCGACCAGGCCCATGCGCTGCGCCTCGGCGGCCAGCAGCGGCAGGCGGCCGGCCATCAGGTCGCGCGCACCGGCCTCGCCCAGGCGGCGCGGCAGGAGGTAGGTCCAGTACTCCGAGCCATAGAGGTTGCCCATGTTCTTGTAGTGCGGGTTGAGCACCACGCTCCCGTGCGCCCAGACCTGGTCGGCCGCCAGCGCGAGGAACACCCCGCCCGCACCTGCGTTGCCGCGCATCACGCTCACCGTCAGCCGGTCGGTCATCTCCAGCACCGCCAGCGCCACGTCGTCCATGGCCTGGATGTTGCGCCACGATGCGTCGGCCGCGCTGTCGCCGGGGCGGTGCGCCGCGGCCTCGATGCTGTTGAGGTCGATGCCGTTGCTGAAGAAGCCTTCGCCGCCGCTCAGCAGCAGCACCTGCACCGGCCGCTCGCGCACCTGCCGCAACGCCGCGTGCAGACGCTCGCAACGGTCGGTGCTCATGGCGCCGTTGCAGAAGTCGAAGCTCAGGCAGCCGACCCGCGCACCCTCCGGGCCGTGTTCGGTGTAGCGCAGCTCGCCCCACTCGCCATCGGGCCGCATCAGCGGCACCGGCCGTTGCGGCAGCGCCGCCGCCTGCGGCGCGAACAGTTCGGCCGCGGCCTGCTTGAAGTGCCCCTGGCCCGGTGCCGTGCCCGGCGGATCGGCGAGACGGGCCTGACCGATCCACACGCCGCCGTCGACGGTGCGGCGCAGCAGCGCGCCATCGCGCACCGCCAGCAGCCCGCCCGGCGCGCGGTCGGCGAATTCGACCACGGCCTCGGCGCTGGCCTCGTGGGCATCGCCGAGGTAACAGGCCTGGCCCCAGAGCGCGTCCAGCACACCCGGCTGGCCGTCGGCGCAGCGCAGCCGGGCCAGCACGGTCGCGGTGCCGTCGCGCGACCAGTCGATCGCGCGGTCGGCCTGCTTCATCAACGGTTTCCAGCCAAGCCCCGACGCTCCGCCGCTGCGCGGGTCGCTGCCCCAGGACAGGGAAGGGCCCTGGTCCTTGCCGGATCCGGGGGCTGATTCGCCCTGGAGCGGCCCGGCGGCAAACCGCTCCACCGCCGCCAGCGTGGCCTCCAGCGCGGCCCGGGTGACCTCGCGGCGGTACAGGCTGCCTTTGGTGGCGGGCCGCATCACAAAGCCGGCGTGGGCCCAGACCGGGCCGGCGTCGAATTCGCCGTCGGCCTGCAGCACCGTGACGCCCCACCGCGCCTCGCGGTCGCGCACCGCCCAGTCCAGCGCACTCGGCCCCTGGTCGCCCGGCGGGCCCGGGTGGACCACGAAACAGGGCACGCGCTGCCAGACCGAGGCCGGGATGCGGCGCTTGAGGAACGGTGCGAGCACGAGATCCGGCTGCGCCAGCGCCACCGCTTCTTCGGTCACGCTGTCGGCGATGTCCAGCTCGACGCTGATCGTGTGGCCGCGCGCGCGCAGCTCCGCGAACAGCCGCTGGCTGAGGCTGTTGAAACTGTGGCAGAGCAGCAGGATGCGCAGTGACATGGGCATCAGGGCGCGATGCGCAGCTCCTGCACCTCGCGCTCGGCCTGCTTGCGTCCCATGTAGATCGCCAGCTTGGCCTGGATGCCGTCGAGCGCCGCCAGGTACTGGGCGATCGAACGGGCGGCCAGCAGGCTCTGCGCCACGGTGACGGTGTCGGGCCCGAAATGCTGGACCAGGCGCTGCATCGCCAGCCGCTGCGCGGCGAGCAGCCGGCGGTCTTCCTCGGACGGCGGCGCGGCCGGGGCCGGCGGGGGAGCCGGCGGTGGCGGCGCCACCACCGGGGCCGGTGCCCCCACGGCCGGACGCGGCTCGGGCGCTGCCGCGGCCTCGACGCCCTCGATCAGGCGCAGCGCCAGCAAGGTGTCGATGTGGGACACGATGTCGGGCACGCCCTGCGCCGCCAGCGTGTTCACGCTGTCGTTGCCATTGACCATGATGAGCACCCGCCGCGTGGTGGGCGACAGGCCGGCGCGGCGCGCGCTGATTTCTTCCTTGCCGGTTGTGGTCTTGCGGTACACCGGTGACGCCATGAGCTTCTCCCCGTGAATCAGCAGATGCGTGGCAGCTGTTCCCCGCTGAGCCAGTCGACCACGCGGCGTCCGCCGAAGCGCGTGGCCATCTGCACGAAGTGGTGCGGGTCGGTGGTGACCTCGCCGATGCGCGCCGCGTCCTGTCCCAGGGGGTGGGCCAGCATCGCGGCCAGCACCGCGTCGGCCGCCTCGGGCGCCACCACCGCGATCAGCTTGCCTTCGTTGGCGACGTAGAGCGGGTCCAGGCCGAGCAGCTCGCAGGCCGCGTCCACCTGCGGTTTGACGGGGATCGCGGCCTCCTGCAGCAGCATGCCCACGCCGGACTGGCGCGCGACCTCGTTGAGCGTCGTGGCCAGGCCGCCACGCGTGGGGTCGCGCAGCACGCGCACCGCGCCCGGCGCGGCCGCCAGCATGGCCGCCACCAGGGTGTGCAGCGCGGCGGTGTCGCTCTGAATGGTGGTCTCGAAGGCCAGCGACTCGCGCTGCGAGAGCACGGCCACGCCGTGGTCGCCGATGCTGCCCGAGACCAGCACCACGTCGCCCGGCCGCGCGTGGCGGCCGCTGATGGACACGCCCGGCGGCAGCACGCCGACGCCGGTGGTGCTGATGAACACGCCGTCGCCCTTGC
Organism: Hydrogenophaga sedimenti; assembly: GCF_051857515.1. Classification (NCBI taxonomy): domain Bacteria; kingdom Pseudomonadati; phylum Pseudomonadota; class Betaproteobacteria; order Burkholderiales; family Comamonadaceae; genus Hydrogenophaga; species Hydrogenophaga sedimenti. The sequence goes on along the minus strand of NZ_JBPZHA010000008.1, from coordinate 149,787 downwards.
CCTGCTCCACCACCTTGGTGTCGCCGGTCACGACCGGCACGCCGGCCTCGCGCGCCGCCGCGGCCATGGACTGCACGATGCGCTGCAGATCGATCAGCGGAAAGCCTTCTTCGATGATGAAGCTCGCGCTCAGGTACAGCGGCTTCGCGCCCGACATCGCGACGTCGTTGACCGTGCCGTGCACCGAGAGGCAGCCGATGTCGCCACCGGGAAAGAACAGCGGTGAGATCACGTGGCCGTCGGTCGCCATCACGAGGCGTCCTTCGGCCGGATCGAAGGCCGGCAGCGCCAGCACCGCGCCGTCGTCGCCCTGGCGCAGGAAGTCGTTGTCGAAGGCCGCCAGGAACAGCTCCTCGATCAGCTGCGCCGCGGCCTTGCCGCCCGCGCCGTGACTCATGTCGATGCGGCCGTGTTTGATGTCGAGCGGGCGGATGTAGTTCTTCTTCACGGGCTTGGGTGCGGGCGCCTCGCCGGCGCCGCTCTGGTCGTGTTCGGTTCTCATGGCGTGGCCTCCTCGGCCACCGGTGCGGCGGGTGCGGGCACGATGGGAATGTCGCGGAAGCGGCCGTAGGTGTAGTGCGCGGCGCAGGCGCCCTCGCTGGACACCATGCAGGAGCCGACCGGGTTCTCTGGCGTGCAGACGGTGCCGAAGATCTTGCAGTCGGTCGGCTTCTTCACGCCGCGCAGGATGGCGCCGCACTCGCAGGCCTTGTTGTCGGGCACGGTCTTGTAGTTCAGGTCGAATCGGCGCTCGGCGTCGAAGCCGGCGAAGGCCTCGCGGATCTTGAGCGCGCTGTAGGGCACCTCGCCCAGGCCGCGCCACTCGAAGCTGGGCCGCAGCTCGAACACCTCGGACACCAGGGCCTGGGCCTTGAGGTTGCCCTCGGGCGTGACGGCGCGGGTGAACTCGTTCTCCACATGGGCACGGCCCTCGTTGACCTGGCGCACCAGCATCAGGATGGCCTGCATCACGTCCAGCGGCTCGAAGCCGGCGATCACCACCGGCTTGCGGTACTCCTCGGCGAAGTGGTCGTAGGGCGCGGAGCCGATCACGATGCTGACGTGCGCCGGGCCGATGAAGCCGTCGATCGGCACGGTGCCGAACTGGCGCACCTCGGGCGATTCGAGGATGTGGGTGATGGCCGACGGCGTGAGCACGTGGCAGCACAGCACGCTGAAGTTGGCCAGGCCCTCGCGCGCCGCGTCGCGGATGGCGAGCGCCGTGGGCGGCGTGGTGGTTTCGAAGCCGATGGCGAAGAACACCACCTCGCGCTGCGGGTTCGCGCGCGCGATGGCCATGGCGTCGGCGGCCGAATAGACCATGCGGATGTCGCCGCCGCGCGCCTTGGCCTTGATCAGCGAGAGGCTGTCCGACGCCGGCACGCGCATGGTGTCGCCGTAGGTGCAGACAATGGCGTCCCGCTCCAGCGCAAGGCGGATCGCCAGGTCGATGCGGCCGATGGGCAGCACGCAGACCGGGCAGCCGGGGCCGTGGACCATGCGCACGTTGGGCGGCAGCAGCTCCAGCACGCCGTAGCGGCTGATGGCGTGGGTGTGGCCGCCGCAGAACTCCATGAAGCTGTAGGAGCGCTCCGGGCGGGCCTCGGCGGCAATGCGGGCGCCGATCTGGCGGGCCAGGTCACCGTCGCGGAATTCGTCGATGTATTTCATGGCTGGACCTCCGCGCCGGCAACCGCCTGCATCTCTGCGAACAAGGCCAGCGTCCTCGCCGCCTCTTCCGGGTCGATCACACCGATGGCGTGGCCCACGTGCACGATCACGTAGTCGCCCACCTGCACACCCTCCACCAGCGCGATGGAAATTTCCTTGCGGATGCCGCCGAGGTTGACCACGGCCTGGTCGTGGGGGCGCAGCTCCACGAGTTGGGCGGGAATGGCTAGGCACATGAGAGAGTCTCCTCAACGGATGGTTGTTGTGATGGGGCGAGCGTCTGCGCCGCGACCCAGGCCTGGCCGATCGCCAGGCCGGCGTCGCCGCAGCCCTTGGCTCCGGTCTGGACCACCGTCAGCCGGGCCGACGTCAGCCGCTGTTCGACGCGCTCGCGCAGGATGCGGTTGAAGAAGCAGCCGCCGCCCAGCGCGGCGGTGCGGGTGCCGCGCGCGTGGGCGGCGGCGATCAGCGCGTCGGCCAGTGCGTCGGCCATGGCCAGGTGGAAGCCGGCGGCGGCCGCGTCGGCGTCGGGCGCGTCGAATAGCTGCGCCAGCACCGGCCGCAGGTCGATCACGCCGTCGGCGCCGACCACGGCACCGGGCAGGGGCGTCAGGGTGGCATGTCGGGTCCACGCGCGCGTGGCCGCCTGCTCCAGTGCGATGGCGGCCTGGGCTTCGTCGCGTTGGTGCAGACACAGGCCCAGCGCCCCCGCGGCGGCGTCGAACCAGCGGCCGGCGCTGCTGGTGGCCGGGCAGTTCAGGTTTTTGTCGAGCATCTGGCGCACGCCGACCGCCACCGCCTCACCCACCGCCGGCCCGAAGCGCGAAACGATCTGGTCGCCCTGGCCCAGGGCGTGCAGCGCGCTCGCCGCCATGCGCCAGGGTTCGCGGGCCGCGCGGTCGCCGCCCGGCAGGGCCAGCGGCCGCAGGTGACCCAGGCGCTCCCAGCGTGCGCCGTCCAGCCACAGCAGTTCGCCGCCCCAGGGCGTGCCATCGGTGCCCAGGCCCACGCCATCCAGCGCGAGCCCGACCACCGGACCATCGATGCCGTGTTCGGCCACCACGGCCGCCAGGTGCGCGTGGTGGTGCTGCACGCCGACCGCGGGCACACCCAGGGCCTCGGCGGTGGCGATGGCCAGCTGCGTGCTGAAGAAGTCCGGGTGCAGGTCGTGCGCGATGGCCCGCACCGGCGCACCCGCGGCCACCGCCTGCCGCAGCAGCGCCTGCACCGATTGCTCCAGCGCCTCGCAGGCGGCCGGGTCGCTCAGGTCGCCATGCACCGGCGACCAGTGCGGCTGACCGCGCAGCACCAGGCAGGCCGCGTTCTTGAGCCAGGCGCCGACGGCAAGGACGGTGGTGGACATGGCGCCGGAGCCGTCAGGCGGCCGATTCGGTGGACAGCGCGGCCTTCGCCTTCGCCAGTTCCGCTTCAAGCTGCTGCACGCGCGCGCGCAGCGCCGCTTCTTCGGACACCGGCGCGTCGTGATGGTGGTGGTGCGCGCCCATCGCGTGGTCCAGCCAGTGCAGCCAGGCGTCCATGCCCTCGCCGGTGGTGGCCGAGAGCTGGAGGATCTCGATGGCGGGGTTCACGCGGCGCGCGAGCTCGATGCAGCGGGCGACGTCGAACTTCACGTGCGGCAGCAGGTCGACCTTGTTGAGGATCATCAGCTGCGAGGCCGCGAACATGTCGGGGTACTTCAGCGGCTTGTCCTCGCCCTCGGTCACCGAGAGGATCGCCACCTTGGCCGCTTCGCCCAGGTCCCACACCGCCGGGCAGACCAGGTTGCCGACGTTCTCGATGAACAGCAGGTCGCGCGAACCGTGGTCGTGGTGATGGTGGTGTCCGTGCGCATGGTCGTGGTGGTCATGCGAATGCAGCTGCGCGAACGCCTCGGCCACCATGGGCGCGTCGAGGTGGCAGCCCTTGCCGGTGTTGACCTGGATCGCGGGCGCACCGGTGGCGCGGATGCGGTCGGCGTCGAAGCTGGTCTGCTGGTCGCCCTCGATCACGGCGACGTGCAGGCCCGGGTCGCGCGCCTTCAGCGCCTCGATGGTCGCGCACAGCAGCGTGGTCTTGCCCGAGCCGGGGCTGGAGACGAAGTTCAGCGCGGTCACGCCGTGCGACTCGAAATGCGCGCGGTTCTGCTGGGCCACGCGGTTGTTGGCGCCGAGGATGTCGCTCTCCAGCTTGATCGCGCGCTCCTGGCTCATGCCCGGCACCGACACCCGGGCCGAGCCGGCGCCGAAATGCAGGTCGCCGTTGGCCGGGTTGACCTTCACCACGCCGGCCTCGCCGGTCTGGGCCTGCGCGTGGCGGGCATGGGCCGGACTGTTGTCACTGCATCCGCAAACGACACACATGTTCTGTCTCCTGGTTGGGTTCAATCATCACTCACGCGCATGTCCACCACGCGCAATTCCAGCCCGCCGGTCGGCTGCAGCTGATAGCCGCCACAGGACGGGCAGGCGTCGCCGCGCTGGACGATCGCCACGGTCTGTCCGCAGCCCATGCACCAGGCCTGTCCGGGCGGTTCGTCGACCTCGATCTGCGCGCCGTCGAGCAGCGTGCCGGGCGCCAGGCTCTCCAGCGCGAACCGCAGGGCGCGCACGTCCACGCCCGCGAGCTGTCCGGCCTCCAGACGCAATTCGAGCAGGCGCGAAAAACCTTCGCGCCGGGCGGTGTCTTCGACCAGTTGCAGCACGCCACCGGCGAGGCTGGCTTCATGCATGGCTCACCTCTTCGGTCTGGTCCTGCGCCGCGCCGATGTGGAACGGCACGCAGGGGTCGAACGCCACCATGAGCAGGGCCAGCTGACGGTGCAGCAGCGCCTCGGGCACGCCGGTGTCCAGCGCGGCGATGCGCTGCGCCACGGCGCCCTGCGGGTGGAAGTTCCATTCGGTCGGCGCCAGCACGCGGCAGGACCGGACCTTGGCGGTCGCGCCGTGACCGTCGATCGCCACCCGGTGCACCAGCAGACCGCGCGCCATCTCGACCCAGGCCAGGCCCTGGCCGTCGGACAGGCGCAGGGCGCCGTGCGCCAGCCAGCCGGCGCGCTCCTGCGGTGCGGGCAGGCACAGACGCGCCAGCTCGGCCAGCCGGCAACCCAGCATCGCCCAGGGTGTCAGCGGCAGGCCATCGTCGGCGCCGTGCAGGCGCGACCAGGTGCCGGTGTGCGCGCAGGCGCCGTGCCACAAGGGCTGCATCGCGAAACCCGGCGTCTGTGCCAGCGCGTCGGCCAGGCCCTGCTGACCCGCTTCATCGGTATGCGCGCGCAGTGCGTGGTCCATGTCCAGCGCCGGGCCGGTGTCGGCCTCGCGCGCGGCGCGCAGCAGGGTCGGCAGCCAGCCGGTGTGGCGCCGGCTCCAGTCGATCAGCCAGTCGGCGCCACAGGCCTGCCAGGCGCGCAGCCAGGTCGCGGCCGGCATCTGCAGCCACTCGGATTCGAACCAGGCCAGCGATGGCGCCCAGTCGGGTTCCGCCGCGGCGTTCGCCGGCCGGAGCAAGGGACTGGTCTGCAGCGAGGCCAGCGCGGCCGGCACCGGCGCACCGGCCAGCAGGCGCGGCCAGTCCAGGCCGATGCGGCGCACATGCTCCTGTGCGGTTTCCAGCCGCAGGCGCCGGGCGACATCGGTCGGTGCCGCCACCGCCCCCGGCGCCGCCGCCGAGACCGCGAGCTGGGCGCACAGCCGGTGCGCGTGGCTGCACAGGCTGAACAGGCTGGCCAGCAGACCGGGCAAGGCGGTCGCCGCCTGGCCTTGCGCCAGCCGCGACGCCCAGTCGCGGCGCTCGCTGTGCAGCGCGCCGGGCACCGGCACGCCGGGGCGCACGCGCAGGCTGCCCGCCATGTCGTCGGCGCGCATCACGGCGTGGCTCCCGGCCCGGCGCGGCGGGCCATGAAGAAGGCGCGGCGCGCGGGCACCGGCTCTGGCGCCACCGCCTTGGCAGGCTCGGGGCGCACCAGCGCGAGCGAGGCCAGCGCGGTCTCCACCGCCTGCGCCTGCGTCGCGAACCCTTCCATCGGCGAGAACAGCGCGCAGGTCTCGTGGTAGCCCACGGCGTCGTCGTGCGCACCGATGAACTCGAAGCCCTCGCTGCCGAAATCGCGCACGAACTTGCGCGCGACCCGGTTGCCGTGCGGCTGCAGCGCCAGCGGCAGGCGCACCAGGCTCATGAACCAGGGCGTGATCAGCACGCCCTCGGCCACCGGCTCCTGTTCCGGCGCCTCTTCGGGCACCTCGGCCCGGCGAAACCCCACGGCCTCGACCGACAGCGCCGGGTTGAGGATGGGAATGCCCTGCATGCGCTCGGTCTGCACGCGGCGGTAGAAGTCGACCAGGGCAGTGACGCGCTGTTCCATCTCAGTCATCCGTCAACAGGAGGAACTGTTCGGCATCGCAGTCGCAGTTCGGGCAGCGCCAGTGCGGCGGCAGGTCGGCGAACGGCGTGCCGGCCGGGATCTGCCACTGCGGATCGCCCAGTGCCGGGTCGTAGACCCACCAGCAGATCTTGCACTCCAGGCGCGAGCCAGGCTTGAGCGCCGCCCGGTTGCCCAGGTAGCTGCCCTCGAAGCCTTCGAAGCCGCCACTCTTTGCGCTCGTCCGATCCGGCGCCGGGCCGCCCCAAGCCGGATCAGCCCCCTCGGGGGGCAGTGACCCGCCCAGCGGTGGAACGTGGGGGTTCATGCCTGCTCCAGGTAGCCCAGCACGTCGTTCAGGCGCTCGTGCGAGTCGCGCAGGTCTTCGGGCGCGGCCATCGCGACCTCGGGCATGTCGACCACCTCGACCGTGTTCAGGATCACCGTGTCCATCGAGTTGTAGTACACGACGCGCCAGCAGTTGGGCAGCAGGGTGTTGGAGATGCGGCAGTTGCCGTAGCCGCGCGAGAGCAGCAGCACACGGCCGGTGCCCAGCTGGTGGTCCAGGAAGCCGATGTCCTCGGGCGTGACCGGCAGCAGCGTGAGGTTGATGACGTGCGGCGCCTGGCCCGTCTGCCAGCGCGCGATCTGGTCGCGCACTTCCTCGACCAGCATCGGGGCGTTCTGCACGTTCGGCGGCAGCGGCCCGCGCCAGGGCTTGTAGATGCTCTCGGAGTCTTCCTCGGCCACGGTGCGCAGCAGCGCGGGCACCGGTCCGACCTCGATCACGTCGTCCACCAGCGTGCCTTCCTTGAGGGTCATCAGGCGCCAGACGCCGGCGAACACCGACTCCTGCACGCGGACCTCCAGGCTGGCGCCTTCGTCGCGCACGATGGCGCTGGCTTCGCCCTCACCCATCACCTGGTTGATCAGCGCCAGGTCTTCGGCGGCGAGGTCGCGCAGGCTGACCTGGCCACCGGCCTGACCGTCCGCGGCCACATCCAGCAGCGCCAGCACCTGGCACAGCGCATCGCGCGCCGCGGCGCGGCCGGCGATCTCCTCGGGCTCGGGCAGCATCGGCGCGCGGTAGGTGTCCATGTCCTTGGGCATGGGCAGGTAGTCGAGGGTCTCTTCTTCGGTCTGCGAACCCGGACCGAGGGCGACGACGGGAATGGGGAAGGCTTTCATGGGGTGTTCCTTGGGTGTCTGTGCGGGCGGAGCGGTCGTTGCGTTCAGTGGCAGGCGCTGTCGCTGCCGGCGCCCTGGATCACGACGGGAATGCCGACGGTGGGCGGACGCGAAGGCGGCATGGCGAGCGCGGCGGCGACGCCATTGAGATAGATGTCCCAGTCCTGCATGCCGGCGATCGCGGTCACGTACTGTCCGTCGCGGAAGAACAGCAGCGAGGGCCAGCGCTGCGAGCCGTAGCGGCGGGCCACGGCGTCTTCGCTGTCGCGCGGCACCACGGCCACGGTGAAGCGCTCCGGAAAGGCCTTCATCAGCTCGGGCAGCACGGCCGCCACGTCCACGCCTTCGGGAAAGCGCACCGGGTCGCCGGCCAGCAGCACGACGCGGTCGCCGCCGCCGGCGGTCCAGTCGGCGACGGTCTGTTCGTCGACCCAGGTGGCGCCGAACTCGCGGGCCAGTCGCTGGATCAGGGGGGCATGGGCTTCTTCGATGTCGATCATGTTGTCTCCAGTGGAATCATTGGCCCGTCAGGGCACGCATCTGTTCGGGGCTCATCTGCGAGGGCAGCGCGAAGTCGACGTCGTCCGGCAGGGCCGTGCCCTGCATGGCGCCGAGCACCAGGTCGAGTGCCGCGTCGACTTCGAGCGCACGTTCGGCGTCGATCTGTTCGCGGGCATCGTCGAGGAACACCAGCAGCCAGTCGCCGACCGCCACCTGGCCGACCAGGGCGGTGTTCACGCGCCGGCGCTCGCCCCGGCCTTCGCACAGCGCGAAGCGTCCGTCGGTCTCGACCACCTGCATGGGAATGCCGATGCACATGTCAGAGTTCCTTGGGCAGGAAACGGTCGTCGCCGATCCGGCAGGCCTCTTCGGCCGCGGGGCGCTGCGCTTCGTAGGCGGTCAGGGCCAGCTCGTCGAGCGTCACGGCCTCGCGCGGTGCCAGCGGCGCCTGGCGCAGCTGCGGCCGGGCACCCCAGCGTTCCAGCTCGGCCACGCCCAGGGTGATCGCCTCTTCCATCGCCGCCTTGACCACCGGCCGCAGGCTGCCGCCGTAGTCCTCCAGCTCCTGCGGCTGGCAGCCCACCAGCAGCACGCGCCGCGGGTACTTCTCGGTCAGCTGCGCCAGCGAGAGCACTTCCTGGAAGCCGGTCTGGTGCAGGCTCATCTTCTTGGCGCCCATGAAGCGGGGCACGGCGTCGTCGCGCACCTGCTTGAGCGTGCCCGGTTCGAGGCCGTAGTCGATGGCGTCGAAGATCAGCAGCGCATCGGCTTCCTGCACGTGCTGGATCAGGTACAGGCCCTGGGTGCCGCCGTCGATCAGCGACACGTGGTCGGCGAATTCGTAGCGGCGCTGCAGCGCCTCGATGCAACGCACGCCGAAGCCTTCGTCGGCCCACAGCAGGTTGCCAATGCCCAGCACGACGATGTGCTGCGGCAGGGTGTCACCATCCGGGTGACAAGCGGTTTCGGACGGATGTGCGCTCATGGCGGGAAGTCCCGTGCAGAAGTCAGTGGTGGGAGGGAGAAGAGACGGCCGCGCTGTCCCGGGCACACAGCCGCTTCCAGGCGTGGAAGCTGTCCCAGGCGGCCTGCTGCGTCAGCCAGAAGCCGGCATCGATGCCGAACTGGCGCGCGCAACGCAGAGCGGTGTCGGGCGACATCGCGCGCTGGCCGTGCACGAGCTCGTGCAGGCGGCGGCGCGAGAGGCCCAGCAGCCGGGCCGCTTCGCTCTGGTTGAGCGAGAGCGGCGCCAGACAGGTGCGCGCCAGCAGCCGCCCCGGGTGCATGGGCTCGCGCACCGGCACACCACGGGGAGGAATCGACCAGCTGACGGCGACCTTTTTCACAGGATCAGTCCTTGAAGGTGCGGCGACCGGAGATCATGGTCGAGACGATGGACTGGCGGCCCATGATGTCTTCGCGCAGCGCGGCATAGATGTGCAGCGTGATGAACATGATCATGGCCCACATGCCCATGTGGTGCCAGGTGTGCACGTCCTGGCTCTGGCCGAACAGCGGGATCACCCAGCCGAACAGCTTGTCCTGCCACGAACCGACGCCGGCGCCTTCGCTGTAGAGCGCGAAGCCGGTGACGATCATGAAGATCATCAGCACCAGGAAGCCCGAGAACATCGCCAGACGGGCCAGCGGGTTGTGGCCCACATAGCGACCCGGCCGCGGGATCAGGAAGGCGTACCACTTGAACATGGTCAGCACCTCGCCCCAGTAGGCCTTCTGGAACAGCGGCACCCAGAACAGCTCGCGCGCATGGTGGTTGCCGACGATCGCCCAGTAGGCGCGGCCGAGCAGGCCGATCGCCAGGATGTAGCCGGCCGTGAAATGGGCGAAACGGATGTAGCCCATCAGGTAGTTCGCGCTGGCCTCGCCGGGCATGGTCGGCAGGGGACTGCCGATGAAGTAGCCCGAGAGGCACAGCACGGTGATCGCCGCCACGTTGATCCAGTGCCAGACGCGCACGGGCGCTTCGTAGACGTAGACCGACTTGGTGCTCTGGCCGTGCGAGACGGCGCCTTCGTCGATGCCGGTGACATCGGCCAGGCGCTGCTGCGCCAGCTCTTGTGCAGACAGGGAGGACATGGTGATCTCCTGTGGCGTGGGGGTGGGACCGTCAGGCGGCCAGCTGGCCGAACAGGTACAGGCCCGCGCCGCCCAGCAGCGCGCCCAGGCCGCCCAGGGCGGCACCGCTGCGCTGGGCCAGCCAGCGGCGGATCGCCAGGCAGGCGCCCACGCCGCCGGCGTGCATCAGCGCGGTGGTGGCCAGGAAGCCGATCGCGTAGCCGGCGAAGCCGGTGGCCGGGGTTTCCGCGCCATGGGCCAGACCGTGCAGCGAGGCTGCGGCGGCGACCAGACCCAGACCGAGCGACGCCGGCATCGGGCGGCGGGCCAGCACCAGCATGGCGCCGAACAGCACCACCGACAGCGCCACGCCCTGCTCCAGGAACGGCAGCGTCACGCCGGCCGCGCCGAGCGCGGCGCTGGCCACCAGCGCGGCCAGGAAGGTGGCCGGACCTTGCCAGGCCTTGCCTTGCGGCAGGGCCGAGACCGACCAGACACCGACGGCCACCATGGCCATCAGGTGGTCCAGCCCGAAGGGATGGGCCAGGCCCTCCACCAGGCTGGTCGCACCGTGGCCCGGGTGGGCCTGCGCGGCGCCGGCCAGGCCGGCCAGCAGCGCGGCCGCGGCCACGCGGCGGATGTTTTTTTCTTGCATGTGTTTCTCCTCGTCCGTTGTGGGGTGGGGTGGGCTGTGAAGGTTCAGCGCACCGTGACGCGGGCCATTTCCTGACCCTCTTCGCTCATCACGTGGGTGGAGCAGGCCAGGCAGGGGTCGAAGCTGTGCAGGGTGCGCAGGATTTCCAGCGGCTGCTCAGGGTTGACCATCGGGGTGTTCATCAGCGAGGCCTCGAAGGCACCGATCTGGCCCTTGGCGTCGCGCGGCGAACCGTTCCAGGTCGTGGGCACCACGCACTGGTAGTTCTCGATCTTGCCGTCCTTGATCTTGATCCAGTGGCCCAGCATGCCGCGCGGTGCGGCGACCGTGCCCACGCCCTTGGCTTCCTTGGGCCAGGTGGCGGGATCCCATTTCTCGGTGTTGGCGGTCGAGGTGTCGCCGGCCTTGATGTTGCCGATCAATTGCTTGAAGTCGTCCATCATCATTTCGGCGGCGTACTGGCTCTCCAGGGCGCGGGCCAGCGTGCGGCCGATGGTGCTGGGCAGCATCTGCTTGAGCGTGTAGCTGGTTTCCGGCAGGCCCAGGGCCTTGGGGATGGCGCTGTTGATGGCCACGGCCGCGCCGTCCAGCTGCTCCTTGACGCGCTGGCAGTGCTTGTTGCCCTTGAGCGCGTGGGCATAGCCCAGGATGTAGCGCGAGAGCGGGCCGACCTCGACCGCGTGGCCGCGCCAGCGCGGCGACTTGATCCAGGAGTACTTGGCCGACTCGTCGAGCTGCTCGATGTTGGTCCGCGTGCCCTTGAAGTTCGGGCCTTCGGGCTTGTAGTTCGGCTCGGTGATGCCGTCCCAGGGGTGCAGGCCCTTGGCGTCGTTGCCGTAGGTGTACCAGCTGTGGGTCACGAACTCCTGCACCTGCTCGGGGTCGCGCGGGTCGATCGGCTCGATCTTGTCCCAGTTGCCGCCGAGGATGACGCCGCCGGGCAGCTGCTGCGTGCTGTGGTCGTAGGGCACCTTTTCGTAGGTGCCGTAGTCGGCCACGTTGGTGGCCGAGAGGCCGCCGCCGTAGAGCCAGCCAGCCTGCTTGTAGATGGTGCCGATGGCCAGCACGTCCGGGATGTAGACGTTGTTGTTGAACTCGATCATTTCCTTGATGCGGGCTTCAACAAAGTTCAGGCGCTCCATGTTGATGGGCGCACCGGCGGCGCCGACGCCGTCGAGGTTGATCGCGCAGGGCACGCCGCCGACCATGTAGTTCGGGTGCGGGTTCTTGCCGCCGAAGATGGTGTGCACCTTGACCCATTCCTTCTGCAGGTCCAGGGCCTCCAGGTAGTGGGTCACGGCCATCAGGTTGGCTTCGGGCGGCAGCACATAGGCCTTGGAGCCCCAGTAGCCGTTGGAGAACGGGCCCAGCTGGCCGGACTCGACGAACTTCTTGAGGCGGTTCTGCACGTCGCGGAAGTAGCCTGGGCTCGACAGCGGGTGGGCCGGCGAGACCAGCTGCTGCAGCTCGGAGGTCTTCTTCGGGTCGGCCTTGAGGGCGGACACCACGTCGACCCAGTCCAGCGCGTGCAGGTGGTAGAAGTGCACCGCGTGGTCGTGGACCTGCAGCGTCTTGGCCATCATCTCGCGGATCAGGTGGGCGTTCAGCGGGATCTTGATGCCCAGGGCATCTTCCACCGCACGCACCGAGGTCAGCGCGTGGCAGCCGGTGCAGACGCCGCAGATGCGTTCCACGAAGGCCCAGGCGTCGCGCGGATCGCGGCCCTTGAGGATCACCTCGAGACCGCGCCACATCGTGCCGGTCGAGACCGCGTTGCGGATCACGTTGTTGCTGTCGAGGTTGACCTCGCAGCGCATGTGGCCCTCGATGCGGCACACCGGATCGACCACCACACGGCGGCCGGAGTTGTCGAGCTTGAAGCCCTGTGTTTCGTAAGCACCCATGGTCTTGTCCTTCTTCTGCTTCAGGCGTTGTGAGACGAGTCGGCTTTGGCCTTGTCGCGCGAGGTGTCGCGCACCCGCTTGGCCACCGAGATGGCGGCGTGGGCGGCGACCGCGGCCCCGACCACACCGGCGGCCTTGCCACCGATCTGGTCGGCATTGCCTTCGATGCCGAACTGGTGGATCGTGGTCAGGCGGTCGTAGAACGAGCCCTTGTCCCAGAAGCCGTCTTCCGAGCAGCCGATGCAGCCGTGGCCGGCCTTGATCGGGAAGCTGGTGCCCTCGTTCCACATGACGGTCGAGCAGGCGTTGTAGGTGGTCGGGCCCTTGCAGCCGACCTTGTAGAGGCAGTAGCCCTTGCGCGCGGACTCGTCGTCCCAGGCTTCGACGAACTGGCCGGCGTCGAAGTGCGGGCGGCGGTAGCACTTGTCGTGGATGCGCTGGCTGTAGAACATCTTCGGGCGGCCCTGGCGGTCCAGCTCGGGGATCTTGTCAAACGTCAGCATGTAGGTGATCACGCCGGTCATCACTTCGGGGATCGGCGGGCAGCCGGGCACCTTGATGATGGGCTTGTCGGTGATGACCTTGTGGATCGGGGTGGCCTGGGTCGGGTTGGGCTTGGCGGCCTGCACGCAGCCCCAGCTGGCGCAGGAACCCCAGGCGATCACGGCCTTGCAGTCCTTGGCCACGCGCTTGAGCTTGTCCAGGAAGGGTTTGCCGCCCTGGATGCAGAACATGCCGTCTTCGTTCAGCGGCGGGTTGCCTTCGACGGCGAGGATGTACTGACCCTTGTACTTGGTCATGATCTCTTCGAGGATGGCCTCGGCCTGGTGGCCGGCGGCGGCCATCAGGGTGTCGTCGTAGTCCAGCGAGATCATCGACAGCACGACATCCTTGGCCAGCGGGTGGGCCGAACGGATGAAGGATTCGGTGCAGCAGGTGCATTCCAGACCGTGCAGCCAGAGCACCGGCGTGCGCGGCTTGTTTTCCATCGCGTGGGCGATCTGGGGCACAAAGGACGGCGCCAATCCCAACGAGGTGGCGGTGAGCGAGCAGTACTTCATGAAACTGCGGCGCGAAATGCCTTTGCGGCGCATGACCTCGTAGAAGGTTTCCATCTTTTGGTGTCTCCGTAGACTGGTGTGGGGCAGAACCGGGCCCGGCCGCAAACGCGAAGGAATGGGCAGGTGTGTGACCATTTGCAATACGCGGGCCATCGCGCGACCACCAAGGGAAACCACCAAGACGCGCTTGCAAGTCCTTGTCAGGAAACAGATTTTTTCGATGAAATGAGAGGCCTCACGACCCTCCCCTGTTCGGGGTAGAAATTGATCTTCCAGTTTTCATAACAAACCGGAAGAATTTCTTTCACTGCCTGATCGGCACCATCCCGGTCGTCAGGGCAAAAAAAAGCCGACCCAAGAGGGTCGGCTGGATGGTTCGGAGCATCTCTTGGGACGCTGTGAGATTGTTCTGATAGGACTGGGTTGTCTCCTCGGTCCCCCGCGGTCGCGGCGTCTGGCGCCGTTTGCGAGTGACAGCAATGTAACGGCCCGCACCAGACTTGGGCATCGGTGCTTTCCCTTGGGTCGGCCCGGCCGGCGCGACCGCCCGGCGGTTCGCCGACAATCCCAGCTCCCCGCCCGCCCATGAACGACGACCCCACCTCCCGATCCGGCCCCCCGGTCCGCATCATCACCGGACAGCTGCGCCCGCCGGTGCGCCGGCAGGCTCCGCAGGACGGCCCGGTGATTTCGGCCGCCCAGGGCACGTTCAACGGCCGGATCGCCCTGCCCGCGAGCTTCGCCAGCCGCCTGACCAAAGCGGAGGCCCTGCTCGACGCCCGCGACTTCGCCGCCGCCGAACAGGCGCTGGACGCACTGGCGGCCGAAGACCCGGCGTCGGTCGAGCTGCGGCACGTGCGCGGCAAGCTGCTGTTCCACCGCCAGCAGTGGCGCGAGGCCGAGGCGCTGTGGGACGAACTGCGGCGGCTGCGCCCCGACGACGCCGACATCGCCCACGGCCACGCCGCCACCCTGGCGCGGCTGCGGCGCTTCCGCCAGGCGCGCGAGGCCCTGACCGCCGTGGTGCAGCGCTGGCCGGACTACCTGCTGGCGCGCCTGAACCTGGCCGGCATGCTGCGCCAGGAGTTCCGCCGCCCCCGCGAGGCGCTGGCGGTGCTCGAACCGGCGCTGGCGCAGCACGGCGGCAACGCCACGCTGCATTTCAATATGGGGCGCGCGCGCCAGGACCTGCTGGACACCGAAGGCGCGCTGGCCTCGTACCAGCAAGCGATCGACCTCGACCCGGGCCATATCAAGGCCCTCAGCGCCTACCCCTTCTGCACCCACTACCTGCCGCGGCCCGACCTGGACGCGCTGCGCGCCTGGACCGAGTCGCACGCCCGCGCGCTCAGGCGACCGCCCGCCCCCGCCCACCCGGCCACCCACACCCCCGGCGCGCGGCTGCGCGTGGGCCTGCTCTCGGGCGACCTGTCCGACCACCCGGTCGCCTACTTCCTGGAGTCGGCGCTGACCGCGCTGCAGCGGCGCGGGGTCGAACTGGTCGCCTATTCGACCGGCGACAAGGCCGACGCCACCACCCAGCGGCTGGCCAGGCTGTTCACCACCTGGCGCCCGGTCGCGGCCCTGTCCGAACCCGAACTGGCCCAGCGCATCGCCGACGATCGGCTGGACGTGCTGCTGGACCTCGCGGGCTTCACCAACCACCACCGGCTGGCCGCGCTGCTGATGAAGCCGGCGCCCGTCCAGCTGTCCTGGCTGGGCTATTTCGGCACCCAGGGCGTGCCCGAGATGGACGGCGTGATCGCCGACCCGCACTGCGTGCCGCCCGACGAACAGCGCTTCTTCACCGAGCGCGTGCTCTACCTGCCGCACACCCGGCTGTGCATGAGCCCGCCGGCCGGCGCGCCCGAGCCGGTCGCCGAACCGCCGCTGGCGACCGGTGCCGGCCTGCGTTTTGCCTGCCTGCAGAACCTCAACAAGATCAACGAGCGGGTGCTGGCCGCCTGGAAGCGCATCCTCGACGGCGCGCCCCACGCCACCCTGCTGATCCAGGGCCGCCAGTTGTCGCAGCCCGACGTGCGCGAGGCCTTCGAGGCCCGGCTGCAGGCCAGCGGCATCGCGCGCTCGCGCATCGAACTCGGCCAGCCCAGCGGCCGGGCCGAATACCTCGCGGCCTACGGCGGCGTCGACGTGCTGCTCGACACCTTCCCCTACCCCGGCGGCACCACCACCGCCGAGGCGATCTGGATGGGCGTGCCCACGCTCACCCTCGCGACACCGGGCATGCTCGGCCGCCAGGGCCAGGCGCTGCTACACAACGTCGGCCTGGGCGACTGGATCACCCACAGCGACGAGGCCTATGTGCAGCGCGCCATCTCGCTGGCCAACGACCGCGACGGCACCCTGGCCACGCTGCGCCGCCTGCGCGGCACGCTGCGCGAGAGCGCCCGCAGCAGTCCGCTGTTCGATGCCGAGACCTTCGCGCGCGACTTCGAGGTCCTGCTGCGCCGCGCCTGCACCGAGGGCGTGGCCGCCATCGCCGGCCAGATCCCGCCGGTCCACCCGCCCGTGCCCCGCACGGCGCCCGCCCCCGGCGGCAAGGCCGCGCGCGTCGCGCACTTCAACGCCCTGATGCAGGCCGGCGACCTGGCCGCGGCCGAACCGGTGCTGATGGAACTGCTGGCGCTGGACCCGGGCGTGCCGCCGTTGCGCCAGGCACTGGCCGCCCTGCGCGGCGGCCAGGGACGGCATGCCGAAGCCGAGGCGCTCTGGCGGGCGCTGGTGACGGAGCGGCCCGACGACCCGGGCTGCCTGCACGGCCACGCGCTGTCGCTGCTGGCCCTGCGCCGCCACGGCGAAGCCCGCGCGCTGCTGGAACGGCTGGTGGCCGGCTGGCCCGACTTCCTGGCCGCCCGGCTGCCGCTGGCCACCCTGCTGCAACACCACGACCACCAGCCGCAGTCGGCGCTGGCCCTGCTGACCCCGGCACTGCCCGCCCACCCGAGCCACGCCGCACTGCAGTTCGCCATCGGCCGCGCGCGCCACGACCTGCTCGACCCCGACGGCGCACTGGCCGCCTGCGAACGCGCCATCACGCTCGACCCGGCGTCGATCGAGGCCTACTGCACCTACGCCTTCTGCGCGCACCATGTGCCCGCGCCCGACCTCGGTGCGCTGCGCCAGTGGCTGCAGGACCACGCGCCCGCGCTGCCGCGCCCGGTGGCGCCGCTGGCCACGCCACGCCCAGTGAGCGGCGACCGGCCGCTGCGGGTCGGCCTGCTCTCGGGCGACTTCAAGGACCACCCGGTCACCTACTTCCTGGAGTCGGTGCTGGCCGCGCTGCCCCGGCAGGGCGTCGAGCTGTTCGCCTACGCGACCGGCAGCGACCACGACGCCGCCACCGCCCGCGTGCGCGCCCTGGTCGGCCACTGGTGCGACGCCGCGCCGCTGACCGACCTCGCGCTGGCGCGCCGCATCGCCGACGACCGGCTGGACGTGCTGCTGGACCTCGCCGGCTTCACGCAGCACAGCCGGCTGGGCGTGCTGCTGATGCGGCCGGCGCCGCGGCAGCTGTCCTGGCTGGGCTACTTCGGCACGCTGGGCGTCCCCGAGATCGACGGCGTGGTCGCCGACCCGCATTGCGTGCCAGCGCAGGAGCAGCACTTCTTCAGCGAGCGCGTCCTCCGCCTGCCACACACCCGGCTCTGCATGAGCCCGCCGGCGGGTGCGCCCGAGGTGTCGCCCGAACCGCCGCTGGCCACCGGAACCGGCCTGCGCTTCGCCTGCTTCCAGGACCTGCGCAAGATCAACGCGCGCGTGCTGGCGGCCTGGAAACGCATCCTCGACGGCGCGCCACACGCCACCCTGCTGCTGCGCGGCCGCCAGCTGGCGCAGCCCGAGGTGCGCGCGGTCTTCGAGGCGCGGATCAAGGACAGCGGCATCGACCTCGCGCGCGTCACGCTCGACCGCCCGCGCTCGCGCCCCCGCTACCTCGCCGGCCACGCCGAGGTCGACGTGCTGCTCGACACCTTCCCCTACCCCGGCGGCACCACCACCGCCGAGGCGGTCTGGATGGGCGTGCCCACGCTCACCCTCGCCACCCCTGGCATGCTCGGCCGCCAGGGCCAGGCCATGCTGCACCTGGTCGGCCTGGGCGACTGGATCACCCACAGCGACGACGCCTACGTGCAGCGCGCGGTCTCGCTGGCCAACGACCGCGACGGCACGCTGGCGTCGCTGCGGCAGCTGCGTCGCACGCTGCGCGAGACCGCGCGCGTGAGCCCGCTGTTCGACGCCGACGGCTTCGCGCGCGACTTCGCCGCCCTGCTGCGGCGCGAGTGCGGCGTGGGCGCGACCGAGAGCACGGTCGACGGCATCCGCCGCTTCAACCAGCTGGTCGCCGACGGCCAGATGGACGCGGCCGAACAGACCCTGCGCGGCCTGCTGGCGCGCGACCCCAAGGCCGGTGGCCTGCGCCAGGCCATGGCCGCCCTGCTCTACCACCGCGAACGCTGGAACGAAGCCGCACCGCTGCTGGCCGAGCTGGTGCGCGAGCAACCGGACGACGCGACCCAGCAGTACCGGCTGGGCGCCGTGCTGCGCCACCAGGAGAAGTTCGCCGAAGCGCGCACGGTGCTGGAGACCGTGGTGCGGCGCTGGCCCGGGCAGCTGCAGCCGCGCCTGACGCTGGCCAAGCTGCTGCAGCGCCCGTTCCAGCTGCCCCGGCAGGCGCTGGACGTGCTCACGCCCGCGCTCAACGAGCACGGCGGCTCGGCGCTGCTGCACAGCGAGATCGCGCTGATGCAGCAGGACCTGCTCGACACCGAAGGCGCACTCGCGTCCTACCAGCAGGCGATCGCGCGCGACCCGGCGCACATGACCTCGTTCGGCGCCCACGCCTTCTGCAGCCACTACCTGCCGGCGCCCGACCTGGACGCGCTGCGCGCCTGGCAGGCGGTGCACCAGAGCGGCCTGCGCCGCACAACGTTCACCCGCCCTGCCGCCGCGGCGCGCGCGCCCGGCGAGCACCTGCGCGTCGGCCTGGTCTCGGGCGACCTGCGCAACCACCCGGTCGCGTATTTCCTGGAATCGGTGATCGCGGCTCTGCACGCGCGCGGCGTGCAGCTCTTCGCCTACTCGGGCGACACGCGCCACGACGCGGTCAGCCAGCGGCTGCAGCAGCACACCCACACCTGGCGCAAGGCGCACGGCCTGAGCGACACCGCGCTGGCGCAGCGCATCGCCGACGACCGGCTCGACGTGCTGCTGGACCTCTCGGGCTTCACCAGCCACGGCCGGCCCGGTCTGCACCTGATGCGGCCGGCGCCGCTGCAACTGCAGTGGCTGGGCTACTTCGGCAGCCTGGGCCTGCCCGAGGTCGACGGCGTGATCGCCGACCCGCATTGCGTGCCCGAAGGGGAGCAGCGCTTCTTCAGCGAGCGCGTGTGGCGCATGCCGCACACCCGGCTGTGCATGACCGCACCGGCCGATGCGCCCGCGCCAGCCGCGGAGCCGCCGCTGTCCAAGGGCAGCGGCCTGCGCTTTGCGTGCCTGCAGGACCTCAACAAGATCAATGTGCGCGTGCTGGCCGCGTGGAAACGCATCCTCGACGGTGCGCCGCAGGCCACGCTGCTGATCCAGGGCCGGCAGCTGTCACAGCCCGAGGTGCGCGCGGTGTTCGAGGCGCGGCTGGACGCCAGCGGCATCGACCGCTCGCGCCTCACGCTGGGCCTGCCGCGCTCGCGCGCCGACTACCTCGCGGGCTACGCCGACATCGACGTGCTGCTCGACACCTTTCCCTACCCCGGTGGCACCACCACGGCCGAAGCGATCTGGATGGGCGTGCCCACGCTCACCCTCGCCACGCCCGGCATGCTCGGTCGCCAGGGACAGGCCATGCTGCACCAGGTCGGCTTGGACGACTGGGTCACCCACAGCGACGGCGCGTACGCCGAACGCGCGATCGCGCTGGCCAGCGACCGCGACGGCACGATCGCCACGCTGCGCCAGCTGCGGCGCACGCTGCGCGAGACCGCGCGCACCAGCCCGCTGTTCGACGCCGAGACCTTCGCGCGCGACTTCGAGGCCCTGCTGCGCCGCGCCTGCACCGAAAGCGTGTCGGCCCGGGCCGGGTAGCCCCCCGCTGGTGCGGCCCGGGGCCCGGGACCCCGTGCTGCGGCGTGGCACGGGAAATGCTGCACGCCGAGCGTCGTTGGTAAAGAAAGAACCCATGTCGCAAAACGATGCATTCGCCGCGGCCGCGCATCTGCACGTGCTGCTGCGGCGCAAGACCGGCCGTGTGACGGACACCGAGTGGATGGTGCACAACGCGGAGTACGCGCAAGCCATCGTGGCGTTTGCGCGCGAGCGGGCGAGCGAAGACGGCCACGCGGACTTGCTGCCGCTGGCCGACCGGCTCGAGTCGCTGGTGATTCCGGTGCGCAAGGCCACGCCGGTGTCGGCCCCCGCGCCCTTGACCGCCTCGGCACCGGCCGACCTCAATGCCCGCTACATCGGCAGGCTGAGAGGCTAGAAGAAATAGCCCCCACGCTCCGCCGCTGACGCGGGTCGCTGCCCCCCGAGGGGGCGCGAATTCAGCTTGGGGCGGCCCGGCGCTGAATTCCTGAGCGCCTCGCTCCGCCGCGACAGCTGCGGCCTCAGATCGCCATCCCGACCGTGAGGCGGGCGATGTAGCCGGCGTCCACGCTGCCGGTCACGGTCGCAACCTGGTGCGCGGCGCTGTCGTTGCCGAACACGTTGTCGCTGGCCAGCGAGATGTTCGCGTAGTTGGCGACGCTGGCCGAGTAGCCGGCGGCGACGCCATAGATCTGATCGCAGGCGATCGCGGGCAGGGCCAGCTGCGACACCTTGCCGTAGTCGCTCACGATCGACGCGTCGGTCGCGATTTCCAGCGACTGGTAGACCTCGAAATGAATGTGTGGCCAGCGGCCGCTGTAGCAGCCCGGAAAGATGGTGGTGAAGCTGACCTGGCCGTGGCTGTCGCTGACCTGGATGCCGCGCAGGTAGTTTTCCTGCGTGTGGCCGCCCGAATACATCGAGTAGCCACCGTCGCGCGTGCAGTGCCAGAGGTACACCGCACGCCCCGCCAGGGCCTCGCAGGCCGAACCCGCATTGACCAGGGTCAGCACCACCGTCAGCGGCACGCCCAGCGCGGTGCCGCTGGCGCTGCCGACGCTGGTGCGGATGTCGCTGCGCACGATGCCCGAGAGCGCGAGCGCGTTCAGCCGCTGGCCCGACGCCACGCTGCCGTCGGCCGGGTACGGGCCGGCGGTCTCGGTCGGGACCACGCTGCAACTGCCGCTGTCGGCGGAGACCGTCGCGTCTTCGTCGTCGGTCGAACCGCCGCAGGCCAGCAGCGACAGCGGCGCCACCGCACCCAGGGCCGCGCCACCGAGCCAGCGCAGACCGCGGCGGCGGTCCAGCGTCCGTTGCATCAGGGCGTTCATGTCGTGGCGCAGGCCGTGTTCGTGCATGGGTGTCTCCTCTGCGTGGCGGGTCAATGGGTTCTGGGCGCGCTGTCGAGATCGATGCGCAGGGTCAGCTCGGCGCGCAGGCCACCGCCCTCCGGATCGGCCACCACACGGTCGGGCCGCAGGCTCGCCGCCGAACGGGCGTCGAGCGGGGCCGGTTTGCGCAGCGTCGGCAGCACGGCGGGCGCGATCTGCAACTCGCTGGCCACCTCGGCCGGCTGCGTGGGCAGCAGCAGGCAGCCGTCGGCGCGCGCCAGCACGTGGCGGCCGTCGTTGAAATAGACCCGCAGGTAGACCGGCACGCTGTTGTCGACGTAACGGCCGGGATAGACGGTGTGGAACACCAGGTCGCCGTGTTCGTCGCTGACCTGCACGCCGCGCATCAGCGCGACGGTGCGCAGGTCGTCGTCGTGCACGTCCAGCGTCCAGCAGCTGGGGTCGTAGTGCCAGATGTAGACGGCGGCGCGCCGGATCGCCTGGCCCTGCGCGTCCTGCAGGCGCAGCGCCAGCGTCAGCGGCACGCCCGGGCTCTGCCGGGCGAGGTCGCTGTCCAGCGCGGGCGAGGCCTGGACGAACTCCTTGAGCGGGTAGGGCCGCGGCGTTCGCTGGACCTGCAGCAGCACCGGTTCGTGCGGCAGCGGCAGCGCAAGGTGGGCGCGGACGGCAAAGTTCAGCGGTTCGAGTTTCATGCCCCGGATGCTGGGCCGCGCGTGTGAATCCGCCGTCGGCAGATTGTTTCCGCGCCGACACAGAGGCGGCCGCCGCCGCCCGGGCGCTCAGGCCAGCGGCAGCCAGAGCGTGGCGCGCAGCCCGCCTTCGGTCCGGTTGTCCAGGCCCAGGCGGCCGCCCTCGCGCTGCGCCAGATCGAGCGCGATCGCCAGGCCCAGGCCGCTGCCGCTCGGCCGGCCATCCGGCCCGCCCGCGGGTCCTTCGGCCTGCAGCCGCACCCAGGGCTGCATCACGCGCTGCAGCTGGGCGGGTGCGATGCCAGGCCCCTCGTCCTCGACCGTCACCACCACGCCACCCTCGCCCGCCTGCGCGGACAGCCGCGCGCAATGCCCGTAGCGCAGCGCGTTGTCGACCAGGTTGTCCACGATGCGGCGCAGCGAGGCCGGACGTGCCCGCACCCGCAGCGGCGCGGCGTCCTCGGCCGGCTCGGCCAGCGACACCGGCTGGCCGAGCTCGGCGCGGTCGTCGGCCAGCGACTGCAGCATCGCGCCCAGGTCCATCAGCGCCGGCGGCACCGCGGTGGCCTGTTCGCGCACCACCGCCAGCGAGGCGTCGATCAGTTCGTCCATGGCGCGGATGTCCTGCGCCGCCGCGTGTGCGGTCTCCGGTGGCAGCTGTTCCAGCCGCAGGCGCAGGCGCGTCAGCGGCGTGCGCAGGTCGTGCGAGACCGCGGCCATGTGCAGGCCGTGCTGCTCGAACTGGTGCTTGAGCGCGCGGGCCATGGTGTTGAAGGCCTGCGCCGAGTCGCGCACCTCGACCGTGCCGAGCCGTTCGTCCAGCGCGGGTGGGTCACGCCCTTCGGCCAGCCCCTGCGACAGCGTGCCCGAGGCCTGCGCCAGGCGCCGCATCGGCGCCGACAGCCAGCGCGCGCCGATCGCGGCACCGACGCCGATCAGCAGGGCGCGCAGCGCGTAGTCCAGCCAGAGGCTGCGCGCCGGCATGACCGGCCAGCCGTCGCCATCGCGGTGGACGTGTTCGGGCCGGTCGGCACCATCCGGCCGGGGCGCCGGACCGGGCGCACGCCCCGGTTGCCCCGGTGGCGCGCGCCGCAGGTCCATCAGCCCCTCGGGCGGCAGCGAGGGCAAGGGCGGCAGGGCCGCGACGCCTTCGGTGGAGAGACGCCCCACCCAGCTGGTGCCGAACGGCGACGCGGCGGAAAACGCCACCACATTGCTGATCACCAGCGTCACCCACATCAGCAGGAACAGGCGCAGGAACAGGGTGTCGAGGCGGCGCAGGCGGGCGAGGTTCATGCGGCCCTCCGTGGTGCAAACAGGTAGCCGGTGCCGCGCAGGGTGCGGATCATGCCGTTCTGCGCGTCGGGTTCGCCCAGCTTGCCGCGCAGCCGCGAGACCGCGAGGTCGATGCTGCGTTCGTTGGCGTCGACGCCGGGCGCGCGCGTCAGTTCCAGCAGGCGCTCGCGCGAGAGCGCGAGGTCCGGGTGGTCGACGAAGGCCACCAGCAGCCGGTACTCGGCCGCGGACAGCGGCACCATCACGCCCTCGGGGTCGTAGAGCCGGCGCTGCACGCGGTCGAAGCTCCAGGCCCCGATGCGCACCCGGCCCACCGCCTGCGCGGGCGCCGCGCCAGCGCCCACGCTGCGCAGCACGGCGCGGATGCGCGCCACCAGCTCGCGCGGCTCGAAGGGTTTGGGCAGGTAGTCGTCCGCGCCCAGCTCCAGCCCCAGCACGCGCGAGAGTGTGTCGCCCTGTGCGGTCAGCATGATCACCGGCAGGCCGGGCTGTTCGCGCTTGACCCACTGGCACAGGTCCAGCCCGCTCTCGCCGGGCAGCATCACGTCCAGCAGCAGCAGGTCGATGTCCGAGGCCGGCAGGCGCCGCCGCATGCCGTCGCCGTCGGCCACGGCCTCCAGCCGCATGCCAAAGGGTTGCAGGAAACCGGTGAGCAGTTCGCGGATGCCGGGGTCGTCGTCGACCAGCAGGCAGCGCACGGGAAAGGGGGAAACGGCGGATTCGGACATGGTGGCGCAGGCAAGGGGGGCGCCTCGGAGAGCGCCCGCAGGGCGTCAGTGTAGGCAGCGCCCGGCCCGCCAGCGCCGCTGTGTCCGGATCTTTACTGGCCCGACACGATCCAGCGCGCGGCCTTCTCCGCGATCATCAGCGTCGGGCTGTTGGTGTTGCCGCTGGTGATGGTCGGCATCACGCCGGCGTCGACCACGCGCAACCCGGCCACGCCGCGCACGCGCAGGTGGCTGTCCACCACCGCCATCGGGTCGTCGTCCCGTCCCATCTTCGTGGTGCCCACCGGGTGGAAGATGGTGCTGGCGATGTCGCCGGCCAGGCGCGCCAGGTCTTCGTCGCTCTGGTACTGCACGCCCGGCTTGAACTCTTCGGGCTGGTACTTCGCCATCGCCGGCTGGTCGACGATGCGCCGCGTCACGCGCAGGCTGTCGGCCGCGACCTGGCGGTCTTCGGCGGTCGAGAGGTAGTTGGGGGCGATGGCTGGCGCGTCTTCGAAGCGCGGGCTCTTGATGCGCACGTGGCCGCGGCTGCTCGGGTTGAGGTTGCAGACGCTGGCGGTGAAGGCCGGAAAGCCGTGCAGCGGTTCGCCAAACGCGTCGAGCGAGAGCGGCTGCACGTGGTACTCCAGGTTGGCGTGCGGCTGCGACGGATCGCTTTTCGTGAACGCGCCGAGCTGGCTGGGCGACATGCTCATCGGCCCGCTGCGCTTGAGCGCGTACTCCAGCCCGATCGCCGCCTTGCCCCAAAGCGAGTTCGCCAGCGTGTTGAGCGTCTTGGCGCCCTGCACCTTGTAGACCGAACGGATCTGCAGGTGGTCCTGCAGGTTCTCGCCCACGCCGGGCAGGTCCTTCGCGACGGCGATGCCATGCTGCTGCAGCAGCGCGCCCGGGCCGATGCCCGAGAGCTGCAGGATCTGCACCGAGCCGATGCTGCCCGCGCTCAGGATCACTTCGCGCGTGGCCGTCACGGCCACCATCTCCTGCCCGCTCCAGACCTGCACGCCGGTGCAGCGCAGGGTGCCGTCGGCCTGCGGCTCGGTGACCAGCTTCGCCACCTGGGCCGAGGTCCAGAGCTCGAAGTTGGGCCGCGCGTAACAGGTCGGCCGCACGAAGGCCTTGGCCGCGTTCCAGCGCCAGCCGGCCTTCTGGTTCACCTCGAAGTAGCCCACGCCTTCGTTGTTGCCGCGGTTGAAGTCGTCGGTCGCCGGAATGCCGGCCTGCACCGCCGCCTGTGCGAAGGCGTCGAGGATGTCCCAGCGCAGGCGCTGCTTCTCGATGCGCCATTCGCCGCCGGCGTTGTGGTGCCGCAGCGTGTGCCGCCACAGGTCCTGCTCGGCCGTGGCCGGCTGCGCCAGCAGCTCGGACGGGCTGCCCTTGGCGCCGTGCAGCGCGCTCGCGCCCTTGTAATGGTCTTCGTGCAGCTTGAAGTAGGGCAGCGCGTTGTCCCAGGCCCATTCGCCGTTGCCGGTCAGCTGCGCCCACTGGTCGTAGTCGCGCGCCTGGCCCCGCATGTAGATCATGCCGTTGATGCTCGAACAACCGCCCAGCGTCTTGCCGCGCGGGTAACGCAGCTGGCGGCCGTTCAGGCCCGGGTCGGCCTCGGTCTGGTAGAGCCAGTCGGTGCGCGGGTTGCCGATGCAGTAGAGGTAGCCGACCGGGATGTGGATCCAGTGGTAGTCGTCCTTGCGGCCGGCCTCAATCAGCAGCACGCGCTTGCTGGCATCGGCCGAGAGGCGGTTGGCGAGCAGGCAGCCGGCCGTGCCGCCGCCGATGATCACGTAGTCGAAAGTCGCGTTGTGCTCGCTCATGCGGGCGTCTCCTCGTCGGTTCTTGTTCGGGCCGGGTTCATTGGCCGGGCTCATGATGGATTGCCAGCCTGACGCGAAACTGTGCCCGAACCTCAGGGGTTTTCCCAATGAAATCGGCCAAGGCACGTCATAAGCCAGGCCAATAATGCGACCTGCATGGCCGCCCACCCGCCCACCCGTCTTCCCGCCACCGACCCGCAGACCCTGCGCGCCTTCGTCGCCGTCGCCCGCGAAGGCAACGTCTCGCGCGCCGCGTTGCGCCTGCACCTGAGCCAGCCGGCGGTCAGCCTGCAGCTCAAGACGCTCGCCGAGGCGACCGGCCTGCAACTGTTCACGCGCACCCCGCAGGGCATGGCGCTGACGCGCGACGGCGCGGCCCTGCTGCCGCTGGCCGACCGCGCGCTCGCCGCCCTGTCGGACTTCGGCCAGGCCGCCGCCGCGCTGCACCAGACCGTGCGAGGCACGCTGCGCATCGGCACCATCCTCGACCCCGAGTTCACCCGCCTGGGCGCCTTCCTCAAGCAGCTGGTCGAGACCGCGCCGCAGGTGCACACCGAGCTGGGCCAGGGCATGAGCGGCGATGTGCTGGCGCGCATCGCGCGCGGCGAACTCGACGTCGGCTTCTTTCTCGACCTGCCGCAGGACCCGCTGGGCCCGCCCTACCGGCTGCGCGCCCTGACCCGCTTCACCTACCGGGTGCTCGCGCCCGCCGGCTGGGGACCGCAGGTCAAAGGCAAGGACTGGAAAGCGCTGGCCGCCCTGCCCTGGCTCGCCACGCCGCCGGCCAGCGCGCACCACCGGCTGCAGCGCCGCGTCTTCGGCCCGGGTTCGCTCACCGGCCTGGAGCCGCGGCGCGTGGCGCTGGTCGACCAGGAGGCGTCGATGCTCGACCTGGTGAAGAGTGGTGTCGGCCTGTCACTGGTGCGCGACGCGATCGCGATGCGCGAGGCGCAGGCGCACGGGCTGGTCGTCGCGGACCAGGTGGCGCTGGAATGTGATCTGGGCCTGGTGTGCCTCGCGGAGCGGGCGGGGGAACCGGTCATCGCGGCAGCGCTGGGGGCGCTGGATTCGGTGTGGGGGTGACAATCGCCCCCGCAACGGCACCTGTAGCAACATTCATGTCAAGCCCCCTCCACGATTCAAGCCACTCTGGCACCCACCAGGCCCACATCGACGGCCTGCGCGCCATCGCGGTGCTGGCGGTCATCGCCAACCACTTCGATCACTCCCTCCTGCCTGGGGGATTTCTGGGGGTAGATATCTTCTTCGTGATCTCGGGCTTCGTGATCACGGCCTCCCTGGTTTCGCGGCCTCGCGAACCGCTGGGTCCGTTCCTGCTGGCGTTTTTCCAGCGCCGCATCAAGCGGTTGGCGCCCGCGCTGCTGGTCTGCGTGCTGGCAACCGCGGTCGCCATCTGCGTGCTGAATCCGACGCCGCAGAGCAGCCTGATGACAGGCATCAGCGCCCTGTTCGGGGTAGCCAACATCTACCTCTACCAGCAGTCGCTCGACTACTTTGCACAGGCGGCGCAGTCCAATGTTTTTACCCACACCTGGTCACTGGGCGTCGAGGAGCAGTTCTATTTCGTCTATCCGGCCTTGTTCTGGGTCACCACCGGGGGCCGCCTGGCACGCTCGAAAAAAACGCTGGCGCTGGTGATCTGTACCCTGGGCGTGGCGTCCTACCTGGCGTTCCACAAGACCTTTGCCACCAGCCCCTCGTTCACCTATTTTTTCTCCCCCCTGCGGTTCTGGGAACTGGCGCTCGGCTGTCTGCTCTGTGTCGGACGGGAGAGCAGGGTGGTGCTCGGCTTGCGTCGCTTGATGGCATGGTTGGGCCCCCTGCCTCTGGTGGCGCTGCTGGCCTGCCTCTGGATACCAGAGAGCCGACTGGTGCAGGGCACGACCACCGCAGTGGTCCTCACCGGTCTGCTGCTGGTCGCGCCGGGTGGCCTGGGGTTGTCGGCGCTGACGGCGCCCCCACTGCGGCATGTGGGTCTCATCTCGTATTCGCTCTACCTCTGGCACTGGCCGGTGCTGGTGCTGGCCCGCTGGTCGGTCGGCATCACCCCCTCCAGCGGCCTCTGGCTCCTGCTTGCGATGGTCGCGCTGGCGGAGGCCTCGTACCAGTGTGTGGAATCACCGTTGCGACGCCGTCCCTGGCGGTTCCCTATCAGCGTTGGGCTGGGAGCCTCCGCCATCTGCGCAGCGGCGCTGCTGATGCTCTCCCAGGTCAATGATCACCTGCTCTGGCCGGTCAATTCGGAGATCGACAACCCACCCGCTTTCCTGCCAGTGAAGGACCAGAACTACAACCCGGGCTGCGTCGTCAATGACCACAATCTCCCGCTCGGCTCGGGCACCTTTGATCTGTGCACGGTCCCGCCCCGCGCACCGGCGCACCAGACGCTGTGGACCATGGGCGACAGCCACGCCGGACACCTGCAAGGCATGCTCTATCAGTTGCACGAGGACACGGGACTTGGCGTCCATCTGATCGAGACTCCCGGCCAGCCGTACCCCTATATTGCTGCGGTATTCGAACCCAGAGAGCGCATTCTGGAGACAACCCTGGCACGCGCTCGCCCGGGTGACACGTTCGTGGTGTCCCGCCTGTATTTCTATCGCGGCAGCCTGGACGTGGTCACCGATCTGCAGACTTGGGCGGACCAGCTTCTCACGCTCGCCAAGAAGCTCGAACAACGCCAGATGTACCTCCTGGTCATCGGGCCACCACCAATCTTCAACTTCGAGCACTCGGTAGTGTGTCTGCGCACGGCGTTCTCCAATAGGGCCTGCGAACAGGACCGCGCCAGGCTCAAGGAACGCGTCGACCAGGTGGCGGGCACACTGGAAAAAACCCTTGCTTCTCAGCACAATGCGCTGGTGTTCCGCCCCTTCGACGTCCTGTGCTCGCCCGGCGCGGCAACCTGTTCCCCACTCCGGAAGAACACCATGCTGTTCCGTGATCGGGATCACCTCAACACAGCAGGATCCGCGGCGCTGGCCCAGCCGCTGGAAAAGCTACTCCGGGACCGCGGCATCCTGGCGCGGTGACCCCCTGCCCCGAGCCCCTACGACATGCTCCAACGCATCCACCACGCCGCCATCATCTGCTCCGACTACGGGCCCTCCAAACACTTCTATACCGAAGTCCTGGGCCTGAAAGTGATCGCTGAAAACTACCGCGAAGCGCGCAACTCCTGGAAGCTGGATCTGGGCCTTCCCGACGGTTCGCAGGTGGAGCTGTTCTCCTTCCCCGGCGCGCCGCCGCGGCCGTCCTATCCCGAGGCGCAGGGCCTGCGGCATCTGGCGTTCGTGGTCGACGATGTGCCGGCCTGCAAGGCGCGGCTGGAGTCACAAGGGGTGGCGGTGGAGCCGGTGCGGGTGGACGAATACACGGGCCGGCGCTTCACCTTCTTCAGCGACCCGGACGGGCTGCCGCTGGAACTGTACGAAGCGGATTGAGCCGCGAGGTCGTCACGGCGGAACGAGAGGCCAGGAACTCAGCGCCGGGCCGCCCCAAGCTGAGTTCGCACCCCCTCGGGGGGCAGCGACCCGCGCAGCGGCGGAGCGCAGGGGCTCAGTTCAACTCCATCACCTGCGCCGGAAAGTCGTAGTTCTCGTCCAGCGCCCGCGCGGCCATCACCGGCAGCATGTGGGTCAGGAACACCTCGCCGACCCAGCGGCGCACGGCCGGGTCGGCCGGGCTGGTCTTGGCGTGCAGGGTGAAGGCACAGAAGCGGGTGATGCCGATGTCTTCGGTCAGGCCCAGTGGCACGTGCGGTGCGCGCAGCTGGCCTTCGGGCAGGGCGTGCGTGGTTTCCAGCCGCCAGGCACCGAGCATGCGGTCGAAGTGGCCGACGGAGCCACGGCGCCAGACTTCGGCGACGTAGAAGTTCCAGGCGCCGGGTTCTTCGGCGATGAAGCCCCAGTCGAATTCGTGGATCGCGTCGGGCTCGGTGTCGAACACGCCGACCTCGCGCACGTCGTCGCGCATCGCGAACTCGGTGAACATCGCGCCGGCGCCGGTCGGGCGGTCGTCGATGAAGCGGCCGATGGCGACCGGATCGGCGACGTACAGCGGCTCGGGTTCGCTCCAGGCCCGCTTGGCGCGGTTGAGCAGGCGCGCGGTCGCGTCCACGCTCTTCTGCGCGTTGATGACCCAGTCCATGAAGGTCTTGCGGCCCTCGGGCGTCTCCAGCTGCTTGACGGTCTGGTCAAAGGCTTTGTCGTCCCTGAGGTAGCCGTCTTCGCGCAGGCGCAGCACGATGTCGAGCACCGAATTGCGCGTGATGTGTTCGAGCGTGTAGGCCAGGTCGCCGCCGGGGAAGTCGGTCATGCTGCGACGGATCCAGTCCATCGTCGCCTCGTGCGAGAGGCCCTGCGGCGCGCGCGGCATGTCGTTGAACAGTGCTCGCAGCACGCGTACCGTATCCAGATCGCTGGCCATGTCGGTCCCGGGTCAGAAAGAGGAAATGAAAGCCCACGCCCGGCGCGCCCGAACGGCGGACCAGGCCCAGTGGACAGCATAGCCTTGCCGCCCCGGGGGTCAAAGCGCGGAATAGGACCGGGTTCCCGGCCCAGTTTCGGTTCCAATCGGTGCCATGAACCCTGCCGCCCCCACCCGCTACCGCGTCCTGTTCGTCTGCATGGGCAACATCTGCCGCAGTCCGACCGCCCACGGCGTGTTCGAGGCCCAGGTGCGCAAGGCCGGCCTGTCCGACCGGATCGAGGTCGATTCGGCCGGCACCCACAGCTACCACGTCGGCGCCCCGCCCGACCACCGCAGCCAGGCGCACGCGATCCGGCGGGGCTACGACCTGTCTACCCAGCGCGCGCGCCAGCTCACGGCGCGCGACTTCGACACGTTTGATCTGGTGCTGGTGATGGACTGGGACAACCTGGCGCTGGCCGAAACGCTCTGCCCGCCGCAGCATGCGAAGAAGCTGCGCCGCTTCGCCGAGTTTTTCCAGCGCCACGACAGCCCGGTCGTGCCAGACCCCTACCAGGGCGGCTCGGCCGGATTCGAGCATGTGCTCGATCTGGTGGAGGACGGCAGCGCGGGGCTGCTGGCGCATGTGAAGCGCCAGCTGGAGCCCCCACGCTCCGCCTAGGGGCGGCTCGCTAGCGGATCGCTGCTCTCCCCATCCGTCGCTGCGCGCACGGCGGCAAAGCGCTGCTCCATCTCGCGCCGCATGGCCTTGCGCAACTCGGCGCCCGCGTGGCGGCGGCGTTCGTCGGGGGTGGACGGCTGCAGCGGCTTCACGGCGGTCGGCTTGCGGTCTTCGTCGACCGCGACCATGGTGAAGAAGCAGCTGTTGACGTGGCGCTTGGCCTGGGTGCGGATGTTCTCGGCGATCACCTTGATGCCGATCTCCATCGACGAGCTGCCGGTGTGGTTGACCGAGGCCAGGAAGGTCACCAGCTCGCCGACATGGATCGGCTGGCGGAACATCACCTGGTCGACGCTGAGCGTCACGACATAGGTGCCGGCGTAGCGGCTGGCGCAGGCGTAGGCGACCTGGTCGAGCAGTTTGAGGATGGTGCCGCCGTGCACGTTGCCGGAGAAGTTGGCGGTGTCGGGCGTCATGAGCACGGTCATGCTCAGTTGGTGCGAAGGGAGTTCCATGGGCGTTCCGGTGGCGGGGATGCTATGACGAAGCAGCCATCGTGCCAAGCGAAGCTGCCAGTTGGCTGGCAGACGGGCTGGCAGGCGCGCGAGGCTTCGCTAGAGTGGGGGCATGAAGACCCTCTACGAAGCCGCGAACGCCCTCGAAGCCCACATGCTGGCCGATGTGCTGAAACAGGAAGGCATCACCGCCCAGGTCTTGGGCGGCTTCCTGACCGGCGCGGTCGGACAGCTGCCGGCCGCCGGACTGGTGCGGCTGGAGGTCGAGGAGGAAGACTTCGAGCGCGCACGCGCGGTGATCACCCGCTGGGAATCCACGCAGGAGAACGAACCGGCGCCCAGATCGGCCGATGCGCCCGCGCAGCGCGCATGGCTCTGGGGACTCGGCGGTCTGCTGTTTGGCGCAGGGCTCTGCTGGGCCTGGCTCCACGTGCCGGTGCACCAGAACGAGTTCGATCACAACCACGACGGACGGATCGACGAGCACTGGGAATACTCCGCGGCCAACACCGCCGTCAGCGCCGAGGCCGACCGCAATTTCGACGGCCGGATGGACCTGCGGTACCGGTACGACGCACAGGGCGAACTGGCCACAGCCGAAGGCGACGACAACTTCGACGGCGTGTTTGAAACCCACACCCGCTTCCGGGCGAACCAGCCGCAGACCGTGGAAACCGACACCGACGGCGATGGCCTGATCGATGCGGTGAACACGTTCGCCTACGGCATTCTGGCAACCACGCAATACCTCGAACCGCGCTCGGGCCGCCCCACGCGGATCGACGTCTACCGGCTGGGCGGCCTGCTGGACCACGTCGACCGCGACACCGACCTAGACGGCGTGCTCGACACCCGGGAGCACTACAACGCCCTGGGGCAGATCACCCGCACCGAGCGGCTGCCGCCACCCGCCGGAGGCTGAAGCGGGTGCCTGCACTTCAGGGAGCGCGCAGCCCCTGCCAGAGCATCCACGCCGCACCGCCCATCAGCACCAGCCCCACGGCCCGGCCGGCGAAGACCTGCGCACGGCCGCTGCCGCGCAGAAACGCCCGCGCCCGGTCCGCGCCGAGCACGACCGCGCCGTACACCGCCGCCTGCGTGGCCGCGATGATGGTTCCCATGGCCACCGCCTGCGCCAGCATCGGGCCGTGCTCGGGGCGCGCGAACTGCGGAAAGACCGCGACCATGAACAGGTAGGCCTTGGGGTTGAGCAGGCAGGTGAACAAGCCCTGCCGGAACGTGGCAACCACCGGTCGCGACCGGCTGGCACCGACCTCTCCCAGCGCCGACGCGCCCCGCACCAGCGACCCGCCGATCCAGCCGAGGTAGAGCGCGCCGCCAACCAGCATCAGCGTGAACAGCGCCGGGACCGCCTGCAGCATCAGCCCCACGCCCAGCGCCGCCATCGCCGTGTGCGCCACACCGCCGGCCACGATTCCCGACAGCGCCGCCGCGCCGCCACGGCGGCCGTCGACCAGCGTGCTGCCGAGCACGAAGGCCATGTCCATGCCCGGCAGGGCGATGATGCCCAGCACCAGGACGAAGAACAGCCAGAGGTGCGACAGATCGGAGAAGAGCAGGTTTTCCATGGAACGGCGTGGTGAGGAATGACAGGCGCATGCTGCGCCCCATACCATGTCACCTCATGTCATGTTTTACCGGGCACCATCGAAGCTCACCATGCAAGCCAGCCGACTGCTCTCGATCCTGATGCTGCTGCAGTCGCACGGCCGGCTGACGGCGCCCGCGCTGGCGCGCACGCTGGAGGTGTCCACCCGCACCATCCTGCGCGACATCGACCAGCTCTCGGCCGCCGGGGTGCCGGTCTGGGGCGAGCCGGGGCGCACGGGCGGCTTCCAGCTGCGCGAGGGCTGGAGCACCACGCTCACCGGCCTGACCGAACCCGAGTCGCAGGCGCTGCTGCTGGCGGGGCTGCCGGCCGCGGCCACCGATCTGGGCCTGGGCACGGCCGCGGCGTCGGCCCGCCTGAAGATGGTCGCTTCGCTGCCGGCCGAGTGGCGGCAGCAGGCCGACCGCGTGGGCGCGCGGCTGCACATCGATCCGGTGGACTGGTACCGCCGCAGCGAGACGCCCGAACACCTGCGCGCGCTGGCCGAGGCGGTCTGGAATTCCCGCCGCGTCGCGGTGCGCTACGAGAGCTGGCGCAGCACGGGCGAGCGCGAACTGGAGCCGCTGGGCCTGGTGATGAAGGCCGGCACCTGGTACCTCGCGGCGCGCGCCACCGGGCAGGACACGGTCCGCACCTACCGGATCTCCGCCGTGCAATCCCTGCGCCCGCTGCCCACCCGGTTTCGCCGCCCGCGCCAGTTCGACCTGGCGGCGCACTGGCAAGCCTCGATCGATCGCTTCGAGGCCGATCTGCGGCAACTGCAGGCGGTGGTCAGCGTCTCGCCGCGGGCGCTCGGCTGGCTGCGCAACGAGCGCCATCCTTTCACGCCAGACGCGGCACCGGCGGACACGACACCACGACCGGGCTGGACCACGGTGCGCCTGCCCGTCGAATCGATCGAGCACGGTGCGCGGCGGCTGCTGTCCTACGGCGGCGAGGTCGAGGTGCTGGCCCCGCCAGCCCTGCGGCAGCGGCTGCTCGACGAACTGACGGCGGTGCAGGGGCGGTACGGCCCAGCCCGCTGAGCCCGCCCGCGCACCTTCAATCGGGCAGCAGCGACAGCCCCAGCCAGAAGACGCGGCCCGACAGCGCATACCAGTGCAAGGTGTGCCGGAACGAGCGCCCCGAGCTGTAGGCCGCGAGGATCAGCAGCGAGAGGTTGAAGAACAGCGGCGTGAGCACCGCCGCCACCAGCCGTTCGGACAGGGTGATGGAGGGCGTTTCGGGACGGCGTGGGCGCATCGTGGACGGAGAGCAGCGTGTGACGGCGCGACGGTATCACGCAGCGCCCTACAGTTTTTCCGGCCGCCGCCGATAACTCTCTTGGGCCATTGCGCCCGGCCACAACACACCCACCCCATGATCTCGTCCATCGGCTCGTCTGCTTCCGCCACCGGCCTGAGCGGCATGCGCGCCGCGCAGCTGCGGCTGGACGTGGGCGCGCACAACGTGGCCAACGCGCAGACGCCGGGTTTCCAGCGCCAGCGCGTCACGCAGACCGCCAACGCCAGCACCGGCGGCGTGGACGCGAAGGTCGAGCGCGAGACCGCGGTGTCGGGCGCGGGCGGCGACATGAACCACCTGGCCGACGACATGGTCAACGGCAAGATGAGCCTCTACAGCTTCGCCGCCAACCTCAAGGTGGTGAAGACCGAGCAGGACATGCTCGGCGCCCTGCTGGACGAGAAGGCCTGAGCGCGAAAAGCGCCATTGCCTTCGCCGGTTGAGCACGGGCCGCCACAACCGGCGGCCGGAAGTCACGCGGCCGCCCGCACCACCTTCACAGCGCCCCCCGGCCGGCCTACGATGGCCCTGCTTCGGCACATCCCATCTTCCAACTTCAAGGAGCAGACATGGCAGGCTGGTACGAACTCGGTTCCAACGACAAGGGTCAGTATTCGTTTGTGCTCAAGGCGGGCAACGGCGAGGTGATCCTGCGCAGCGAGCAGTACGACACCAAGGCGTCGGCAGACAACGGCATCCGGTCGGTGCAGACCAACAGCCCGCTGGACGCCCGCTACGACCGCAAGGAAGCGTCCGACGGCCGCCCGTTCTTCAACCTCAAGGCGGCCAACCACCAGGTGATCGGCACCAGCCAGATGTACAAGGACGCCGCCGGGCGCGACAACGGCATCGAGTCGGTCAAGACCAACGGCCCGACCACGACCGTCAAGCCGGTCTGAGTTCGGCGCACAACCGCTCGCGCACCGCGGCCATGCCGCGGTAAGCCACCACGGCGTCGCTCATCGAGAGCAGCGCCTCGCGCAGTTCCGCCGAGCGGTCCGGCGCGATGGCGAGCACCTCGGTCAGCGGCGCGACCAGCACGCGGATGAAGAACACGCCGCGCCGCAGCGCCGGCAGCGGCAGGGTGGTCTGGCGCTCCACGCGGAAGAACACCTGGTCGATCAGGCGGCCACCCGCCGCATCGGCGGCCGCCACGGCATCGTCCCAGCGGGTGCGGCGCGTTTCCGGGTGCTGGGCCAGATCGCCGCCGGGCGTGAGCAGCCAGACGTGGCGCAGCATCGGCGCCTGCCGGAACGCCATGTCGATGATGCCGCGCGCACCGGCCTGGAGCAGGGCGTTGTCGGCCACCGGCGCGTGGATGGCGGCGAAGTCCATGCCCAGCTTCCCGGCCGGGTCCCAGTTGGACGGGAAACAGACCGAGAGGAACCGCGCGCGCATGGTGTCGGCGCCGTGCTCGCTTTCGTCGTGCAGCACCACGAAATCTTCCTGCAGGCCCTCGGCCAGCGCATCGGCCTCGGGCGCCAGGCGCACGCCCGTCTGCGCCGCATAGGCCTGAGCGATCGCGGCCAGCACGGCCGGGTCGACCGCGCCGACCGGGGCCCGGCGCGGCTGGGCCTGCAACACCTGGCGTTTCTGCACCGCATAGGCACCGGCCTGCGCATCGCGCACGAACAGGTCGGGCGGTGCGGCTTCGGCGGCCGGTGACAGGCGCGCGAGCCCGGGCCGCATTCGGAACGGGCTCTGGATGGTCCACGGCATCTCGGCCGCGGGGGTATGGGCTTCGTTCTTCAACACCTGTTACACAAAACCACAGGTTTCATAAGGTTTTTTAAGGGAAGCGGTTTTAGCCTTGCCGTGCCTCATCCAAATACCCCTGGCAGTAAAGGAAGAACCATGAAGAACATCAGGATACCGCGGGCCGGCCGATGGAGCGGCGGCCTGCTCGCACTGGCCAGCGTCTGGACGCTGACCGCATGTGGCGGCGGCAACGCCACCGAGACCACCACCGACAGCGCGCGCAGCACGTCCACCCCCACGGTGCTGAGCGCCCAGGCGTCCCCCACCGGCGGCGAGGCCGGCGCCGCCATGACCAGCGCCGACACCCAGCTGGCGGCCGATCTGCAGAAGGACTCGTCCGGCAGCGTCACCACCCAGCCCAGGAACACCGAAGGCCGCCTGCTGGCGTCCAACTGCTTCCAGTGCCATGGCACCAACGGCACCGGCGGCTTTGAAAGCATCCGCGGCGGCGAGGCCAAGGAAGTCATGGAGTTCCTGACCAAACCGGCCAGCAAGGAAATCATGGCCGCGCACGCGCAGGGCTACACCACCGCGCAGCTGCAGAAGATCATCGCCTACCTCCAACAATGACAGGGGACCTCGCATGAAGAAGATTCAACTCTCCGGCGAACTTTCTCGCCGCCAGTGGATGGGTGTGGCGGCCGGTGGCCTGGCCGCAGGCCTGGTGCCGTTCGCCGGCTGGGCCGACAACCGGACCAT
Organism: Hydrogenophaga sedimenti; assembly: GCF_051857515.1. Taxonomy (NCBI): domain Bacteria; kingdom Pseudomonadati; phylum Pseudomonadota; class Betaproteobacteria; order Burkholderiales; family Comamonadaceae; genus Hydrogenophaga; species Hydrogenophaga sedimenti. Next base: position 113,406 of record NZ_JBPZHA010000008.1, on the reverse strand, counting down.
GACGACCGTCTCGCGCCGCCAGCCCCTGGGCTCGCCACTGGCCGTCACCGCCATCAGCGGCAAGAAGGTGGTGGTGGTCGGCGCCGGCATGGCCGGCATGACCGCGGCCAAGTACCTGCGCCTGTGGGGCGGCAAGGGCCTGGAAGTCACGCTGGTCGAACCCGACGCGCTCTACACCTCCAGCATCATGAGCAACCTGGTGCTCAACGGCAGCCGCACCATTGCCGGCCTGCAGTTCAGCCGCGATGCGCTGACGAACCTGTATGGCGTGACCCGCAAGGCCGGCACGGTGGTGTCGGTCAACCGCAGCGCACGGACCGTGGGCCTGGCCGATGGCAGCAGCCTGCCCTACGACCGCCTGGTGCTGGCCCCGGGCGTGAGCTTCGACAACGCCTACGGCCTCACCCAGACCGACTACGACACCCGCACGCCACACGCCTGGCGCGGTGGCGCGCAGACCACGCTGCTGCGCCAGCAGATCACCACCATGCAGAACGGCGACATCTTCGTGATGACGATTCCGAAGGCACCGTACCGCTGCCCGCCCGGCCCCTACGAACGCGCCTGCGTGGTGGCCGACCACCTCAAGTCCAGCGGCCGCACCGGCTGTCAGGTGGTCGTGCTCGACGAGAACCCGATGGTCCAGGCCGAACGCCACACCTTCGAGACCGCGTTCACCGGCCTGCACGCCGGCGTGATCCGCTACATCCCGAACGTGACGGGCATCCAGATCGATCCGGCCAGCAAGGTCGTGACCTACGTGGACGCCGTCGGCGGTACCCAGGTGATCAACGCCAGGGTGGTCAATCCGATCGTGCCGCACCGCGCGGTGGGCAGCGAAACCGGCGGCTGGCTGGCGCAGGCCGGCCTGAACAACAGCGCCGACGGCCGCTGGGCGATGGTCAATGTGCTGAGCTACGAGTCCACGCTGATCGGTGCCGAAGGCATCCACGTCATCGGCGACGCCTCGTCGTGCGGCATGCCCAAGGCCGGGCACGTGGCCAACCAGGAAGCCAAGATCTGCGCCGACGCCATCGTGCGGCTGATGACGGGTGCGCAGCCCGATCCGCAGCCGGTCGCCAACTCGGCCTGCTACTCGCCCATCACCGCCAGCAGCGCCTCCTGGCTCACGGCCGTCTACCAGTACGACCCGATCGACCGGCGCATGAAAATCGCCAACAGCGGCGGTCAGACCATGGTCAACGGCGTGGCGGCCACCGCCACCGAAGCCGCATCGGTCAGCCAGGACAACTTCAAGGACATGGGCACCTGGTTCACGACCTTGATGAAGGACACCGCCGCCTGACCGGCTGTCACGCCCGCCTCAGTCGGCCGCGAGGAGCTTCTGCACCAGCGGGTGCTGCACCTTGCGCGCCGTGCCGATGGCGTAGAAGTGTTCCTGCACGCCTTCGCAGGGCGCGATCCACTGCAGGCCATACCCCTGCGAGAGCGTCTCGCGCATGCGCTCCGACGCCGGAAACACGCCCATGCCCGAGGCGCCGAAGGTCGCCAGCAGCGCGCTGTCTTCGAACTCGCCGACCACGTTGGGCAGCACGCTGTGCTGTTCGAACCACTGGTCGATGCGCATGCGCACCGACGCATGGGCACTGGGCAGCAGCACCGGCACTTCCGCGAGGCAGTGCGGAAAGTCCTTGTGCGCCGCAGCGACCCATTCCCTGGGCGCGTACCAGCCCAGCGGTGACGAACCCATGGCGTGGCTGTAGAGCTTGAGGTTGGGGTTGGCCGGCGCGGGCCGGTCGGACAGCACCACGTCCAGCCGGTGCAGCGCCAGGTCGGCCAGCAGGTGATCGAACTCGTCTTCGTGGCACACCAGCCGCAGCCGCGGTTCTTCCAGCGCCGGCGCCAGCAGCTCGCGCACCGCCAGCTTGGCCAGACCGTCCGAGATGCCCACCACCAGCCGCACCGAGGTCTGGCTGGTCGCGTCGCGCACCGCCGTGTGCAGGTGTTCGCCGAGATGGAAGATCTGCTCGGCCACCTGCAGCGCGGCCTGTCCGGCGTCGGTCAGCGCCAGGCCGCGGCCGGCCGGCTTGAACAGCGCGTGGCCCAGCGACTGCTCCAGCAGCTTGACCTGCGCACTGATGGTCTGCACCGCCATGCCCAGGCGCGCGGCGGCGTGCGACATGCCGCCCTCCTTGGCCGTGACCCAGAAGTAATAGAGGTGCTTGTAGTTGAGTTCCTGGTTCATGCTTCGACTTTTAGGGAATCACGTTCCGCCATTGTCTGCTTTTTCCAATGGATCGGAAACCCTATCTTCCAGCCTCCCTTTGTTCCCTTTCCGGAGAACCCTCATGGCACAAGTCCGTCGCTTCCCTTCCCTGTCCACCGGCAGCCCGCTGTCGCTGGACCGCCCGCAGGCCGCGAAGGTCCTGCGCAACACCTATGCCCTGCTGTCGCTGACCATCCTGTTCTCGGCCGGCATCGCCGCGCTGGCGGTCGCCAACGCCTGGCCCGCGCCCGGCCTGGTGATCACGCTGGTGGGCTACTTCGGCCTGCTGTTCGCGGTGCACAAGCTGCAGAACAGCGGCTGGGCGCTGCCCGCCGTGTTCGCGCTGACCGGCTTCATGGGCTACACGCTAGGGCCCCTGCTCTCGCACACCCTGGCCCTGCCCGGCGGCGCGAACACCATCGTCGCCGCGCTGGCCGCGACCGGCGCCACCTTTGTCGCCCTCTCGGCCTATGTGCTGACCACGCGCCGCGACTTCAGCTTCATGGGCGGCTTCCTGTTCGCCGGCATGGTGATCGCCCTCGTGCTGGCCCTGGTCGCCGTCTTCTTCAGCATGCCGGCGCTGGCGCTGGCGGTCTCTGGCCTGGTGGCCCTGCTGTCGGTCGGCCTGATCCTGTTCGAGACCAGCCGCATCGTGAACGGTGGCGAGACCAACTACGTGCTGGCCACGGTCGGCCTGTTCGTCTCGGCCTTCAACCTGTTCACCAGCCTGCTGAGCCTGTTCGGCATCGGTTCCAACGACTGAGGGCGCGCCATGAAGACGCTGATCTGGAGCTTCACCGCCCTGCTGGTCGCGGCCTGGACCGGCTTCATCGCCATCGTCCACCAGCTCACCGGCTGGCTGCTGGGCGCCATCGATGCCGGGGCGCTGCAGGGCGCCGCGGGCACGGTCGGTGGCCTGGCGCTGCCGCCCCTGCCCGACTGGCTGGCGCCCTGGCTCGACACCTCCACGCTGGCGGCGTTGCAGTCGCTGGTGGTGTCGGTCGTGCAGTGGCTGGGGGTGGTGCTGCCCTCGGGCGATGCGCTGATGGCCTGGATCGGTCCGCTGCTGTGGGTCGGCTGGGCCCTGGCGCTGGTCCCGATGCTGGCGATCGCGGCCCTGCTGCACTGGCTGGTCGGCCGCACCGTGTCGCAGCAGGCCGCCGTGCGGATCGCCAACGCATGAGCGAAGGCATCGCGCAGCGCCTGCGGGACGCCCACGACGGCGCGGGCGACCTGCGCCTGAACCTGCGCGAGCTGCTGCACCTGCACGGCGAGGGTTCGGGCGCCGTGCTGCTGATGCTGATGGCGCTGCTGAGCACGGTGCCGATCGCCGGGGCGGGCACGGTGCTCAGTCTCGGCATCTTCGCGCTGGCCTGGGCCTGGCTGCGCGGGCGCGACACCCTGCACCTGCCGGAGAGGCTGGCGACGCTGACGCTCAACGAGACCTGGACCCGCCGCTGCCTGCACTGGCTGGCCTGGACCTACGAATGCGCCGAGCGCTGGCTGTGTCCGCGCTGGCAGGCGCTGTGCCATGCGCGCACGCGCTTCTGGTGGGCACTGTGGATCGCTTTGATGGCGGCCCTGATCTTCCTGCCGCTGCCGCTGGGCAACCTGCTGCCGGGCACCAGCCTGATGCTGCTGAGCCTGGGCTGGCTGTTCCGCGACGGCATCGCGCTGCTGCTGTCGGCCGCGACCGGCGCCGCTGGCGTGGGCTACGCGATCTCGGTCGGCCACCTCGCTTTCGCCGCCTGGCAGCAGGCGGGGGCGTGGCTTGGCATTTGATTCGCCGCCGGGCCGCCCCAAGGCGAATCAGCCCCCACGGGGGGCAGCGACCCGCACCGCGGCGGAGCATGGGGGCTACCTTGCTAGAGCCGGGAGAAAAACACCGCGCTCATCACCAGCCCGGTAACGATCACGCCGCGCCGCACCCAGGCCACCGGCAGCTGCCTGGACCAGCGCGCGCCAAAGTAGCCCCCGGCGGTCGCGGCGACCATCATCAGCAGGCCCTCTCTCCAGGCGATCGCGCCGGCGATGACGAAGGCCGCCACCGACAACCACGACAGCACCAGCGAGTTGAGGTTCTTGAGCGCGTTGACCGTGTTCAGCCGCGTCTCGCCGGCCACGGTGTAGAGCGCCATCAGCAGGATGCCCAGTCCGCCGTTGAAGTAGCCGCCGTAGATCGCGACCGCGAGCAGCCCCGGCTCGCGCCAGCGCGCCAGGCCGTGGCCTTCGGCCGAAGCGGCCTGCGCCCGCTGGGCGATGGCGGGTCCGGCCGCGAACAGCAGCGTGGCGAACAGCAGCAGCCAAGGCACGATGCCGGAGAACAGCTTCGCCGGGGTCACCAGCAACAGCAGTGCACCCGCGATGCCGCCGATGGCCGCGATCAGGGTTTCACGGCGCAAGCGCTGCGGGGGCAGTTCGCGCAGTTCGGGCTTGAAGCCCAGCGTGCTGCCCAGGTAGCCCGGGCTCACGGCCAGCGCGCTGGTGGCGTTGGCGACGATGGGCGGCACGCCGGTGAAGACCAGCGCGGGAAAGGTCAGGAAGCTGCCACCGCCGGCAATGGCGTTGAGCACGCCGGCGCCGAATGCGGCACCGGCCAGCAGCGGCGCGGAACTCAGCAGGTCCAGGCCGGACTCACTTGGCCGGCGCGGCGGGAATGGCCACGTAGCGGTAGCCCTTGCCACGCATGCAGTGGGCCACCATCTGCTCGCGTTCGGCCTCGGGCACCTTGGCCAGACCGACCTGGTAGTTGCAGTCGGAGAACTGGGTGTAGGTTTCTTCCTTGGTCGCGCGGGGCTTGACCCATTCGGCCTGGGGCGCCGAGGCGCAGGCAACCAGAGACAGCAGAAGAAGGGAGGCAACAGCAGTTTTCATCGGACGGGCATGGATTTTCAAGGGTGACGCAGGATACCAAACACACACCGCCGGCGAGGCAACGAGTTGTTCAGCCCGCGACCGGCGTGATGCTGGCCACCGGCTCGGGCGCCAGCAGCGACCCGTCGCGCAGGCCGCGCACGGTGGCAAACCCCAGCCACAGCACCACCATCGAGGTCGCGGCCAGCAGCAGCACCGCCGCGGTCTGCATCAGGCCGCCCGGACCACCCTGCAGTTCAAGCAGACGCAGGGTCAGGGTCGTGAAGGCCGCCAGAGGGAACGACAAGGCCCAGAACGGGATGCCAAACGGTTGCGCCACCGCACGCTTGAGCACCGGCAGCACCCAGAGCGCGAAGAACAGCGCCACGCCCCACAGCGCCTGCACCGCCCCCAGCGGCGCCTGACCACGTTCGACCAGCTGCGCCAGCACCAGACCGATCACGGCCGGCGGCGCCACCGTGATGAACCAGGCCGGCAGCACGCGGTCGGGCAGCGGACTGTGCGCGATGCGGCGCGCCAGGATCAGCGCCAGCGCAACCGGCCAGAAGAAGGCCCCGATGCCGAACTGCGCCGCCGCCCAGCCGCCATGTCCCAGCGGCACACCCGCCAGCGGCGCCAGCACATTGCCCACCACCGGGATCAGCAGCACCGGCGTGACCGCGGGCCACAGCCCCGTGTTGCCCGCGCTGGTGCCCGGCGCCGACGGTGCGAGCCAGCGGCCCAGCACCCACAGCGTGGCCCAGAACTGCCCCAGGCTGCCCGCCCACCAGAGCGTGCGCCACAGCAGCGCCAGTTCACCGCCCGCCCCGCCCAGCGCGACACCCACCGTCGCCAGCAGCAGCATCGACACCGGGAACGCGGCCACGAAGGCGTGGCGCACCGGATGTTTCAGATCGTCGGCCAGCGCCGCCGGGTAGCGCGACACCCGCACCCAGGACGCCACCAGCAGGACCACGAACACCACCAGCGCCAGCAGCCCCGCCACCAGCGCCAGGCCATCGGCCATGTCACCCAGCAACGGCACGGCGCGGTGCCAGGCCAGCGACAGGCCGCACAGGCCCATCACCACCGAGAACCAGCCGGGCATGAGGAATTTGAGGGGGGTGGGACTGCTCATGACGCCAGCTTACTTGGTCGAGCAGGCGCCTCCGCCCTCGGGCACGCCCAGCTTGCGGAACAGGATCGCCGGCGGACAGAAACCGGTGATGCCCGACTGCGCCAGGTTGAAGCCGGCGAAGGCCGTGAGCGCGAGGAACCACTCGCTCACGAAGATGGGGCTGCCGTGGTAGCCCAGGGCGAGCGAGACCAGCACGACGGTGCCGGCCATGATGCGGATGAGACGTTCGATGGTCATTGCAGACTCCTTGAAGGATGGGGAAAGAAAGGGATCACGCGGCTTCGTGCTTCTGGCGATAGACCGCGTAATAGAGCACCGGGATGACGACCAGGGTCAGCATCGTCGAGACCGCGATGCCGAAGATCAGCGAAATCGCCAGGCCGTTGAAGATCGGGTCGTCGAGGATGAAGAAGGCGCCCATCATGGCGGCCAGGCCAGTGAGCGCGATCGGCTGCGCGCGCACCGCGGCGGACTGCACGACGGCCTGTGCAAACGGCACGCCGCGCGCGGTCTCCAGCTCGATGAAGTCCACCAGCAGGATGGAGTTGCGCACGATGATGCCGGCCAGCGCGATCATGCCGATCATCGACGTGGCGGTGTACTGCGACTGCAGCAGCGCGTGGCCGGGCATGACGCCGATGATGGTCAGCGGAATCGGCGCCATGATGATCAGCGGCGTGACATAGCTCCTGAACTGCGCCACCACCAGCAGGTAGATCAGGATCAGGCCGACGCCGTAGGCCGCGCCCATGTCGCGGAAGGTCTCGTAGGTGATCTGCCACTCGCCGTCCCACTTCACCGCGTACTGGCGGTACGGGTCCTTGGGCTGCGTGATCCAGTACTCGCCGAGTTCGCCGGTGTTGGGCAGCGCGGCGTCCTTCATCGCGGAACGGATGCCGAACAGGCCGTACAGCGGCGAGTCCAGCCGGCCGGCCATGTCGCCAAAGACATAGCTCACCGCCTGCAGGTCTTTCGTGAAGCGCGGCTGGTCGATCACGCCGCGCTCGACCGTCACCAGTTCGGACAGCGGCACCATGGCCCCGTTCGCGGCCTTCACCGGCAGCGCCAGCACTGCGGCCAGGCCGACCTGCTGGTCCAGCGGCAATTGCAGGCGCACCGGCACCGCAAACTTGGCGTGGCCGTCGTGCAGCCAGGCCGCATCGGTGCCCGAGAGCGCGGCCTGCACGGTCTGCGCGATCACCTGCACCGGGATGCCCAGCGACTCGGCGCGCTGGCGCTGGATGCGCAGGAAGGCGCGCGGCGCGGCTTCCTTGAGCGAGGTGTCCACGCCCACAATGTCGGGCGTGCCCTTGAAGGCACCGGCCACACGCTGGGCCAGTTCGGCGCGGCCTTTGTCGTCCGGCCCGTAGACCTCGGCCACGATGGGCGACATCACCGGCGGGCCGGGCGGCACTTCCACCACCTTCACGCGCGCACCGTGGGCGGCGGCGATTTTTTCCAGCGCCGGACGGTGGCGCTGCGCGATCGCGTGGCTCTTCTCGTGGCGGTCGTGCGCGCCCACCAGGTTGACCTGCAGGTCGCCGCCTTCGGCCTCGGCGCGCAGGTAGTACTGGCGCACCAGGCCGTTGAAGGTGATGGGGCTGGCGGTGCCGGCGTAGCCCTGCACATTCGTCACCTCGGGCTGCCGCGCGAGGAAGGCCGTCATGTCCTGCAGCGTTGCCGCCGTGTCTTCCAGCGGCGTGCCGGCGGGCATGTCGACCACCACCTGGTACTCGCTCTTGTTGTCGAAGGGCAGCATCTTCAGCACCACCCACTGCACCAAGGCCAGCCCCACCGACAGCAGCAGCGCCGCGGCGATGCCGCCCGCCAGCAGCCAGCGCTTGCGGGCGCTCTGCAGGAACGGCGTCAAGATTTTCGTGAAGGTGTTCTGCAGCGCGCTGGTGAGCTTGCCCGGACCGTGCGCAGCGTGGCCTTCACCGGTCCTGGTCAGCTTGAGCGCGAGCCAGGGCGTGACGGTGAACGCGATCGCCAGCGAGATCGCCATGCCCATGCTGGCGTTGATGGGGATCGGGCTCATGTACGGGCCCATCAGGCCGGACACGAAGGCCATGGGCAGCAGCGCCGCGATCACGGTGAAGGTGGCCAGGATGGTGGGGCCGCCGACCTCGTCGACCGCGCGCGGGATGATCACCGACAGCGGATCGTCGGGTGTGAGCTGGCGGTGGCGGTGGATGTTCTCCACCACCACGATCGCGTCGTCCACCAGGATGCCGATGGAGAAGATCAGCGCGAACAGCGAGACGCGGTTGAGCGTGAAGCCCCAGGCCCAGCTGGCGAACAGCGTGGCCGTGAGCGTGAGGATCACCGCGGCGCCGACGATCACCGCCTCGCGCCGGCCCAGCGCCAGACCCACCAGCACGATCACGCTGGCGGTGGCGAAGATCAGCTTCTGGATCAGCTTGTTGGCCTTGGCCGCGGCGGTCTCGCCGTAGTCGCGCGTGATGCTGACCTGCACGTCGTCGGGGATGACCGTGTTCTTCAGGTTCTCCAGCCGCTCGGTCGCGCCGCGCGCGACGTCCACCGCGTTCTCGCCGGGCTTCTTGGTGACGGTGATGGTCACCGCCGGGTGGTTCTGGCCCTGCTGGCCGGCGTGCACCGCATCGGCTGCGCCGGGCGTGAACCACACATAGCGCTGCGGCAGCTGCGCGCCGGCTTCCACCCGCGCCACTTCGCGCAGGTAGACCGGCCGCCCCTCTCCCGCCTTGCCCGTGACGGCCACCACGATGTCGCCCACGTCCTGCGCGTTCTGCAGGAACTCGCCGGTCTCCACCGACAGCAGGCCGGGCTCGCCGGGCGCCGGGTTCGGGTTGACCACCGAGCCCGACGGCATGGCCTGGTTGGCCGCCGCCACCGCGCCCTGCAATTGCTGCACGCTCACGCCGCGCTCGCGCAGGCGGGCCGGATCGAGCCACACATGCACCGCGCGGCCCGGGCCGCCGATGGTGACCACCTCGCGCGTGCCGGGCACGCGCTTGAGTTCGGTCTCGACCGCGTGGGCCACGCGCTCCAGATCGTGGGCGCTCTGCGCGTCGGCCGTCCACAGCGTGGCGGCCAGCACCGGCACGTCGTCGATGCCCTTGGGTTTGACGATCGGCGCCATCACGCCCAGGCCCTGCGGCAACCAGTCCTGGTTCGCGTTGAGCACGTCGTACAGCCGCACCAGCGCTTCGGTGCGTGGCACGCCGACCTTGAACTGCACCGTCAGCACCGCGACGCCGGGGCGCGCGACGGAATAGGTGTGCTCGATGCCCTGGATCTGAGAGAGCACGTGCTCGGCCGGCGACGCGACCATCTTTTCCACGTCGGCGCTGGACGCCCCCGGGAACGGGATGATCACGTTGGCCATGGTCACGTTGATCTGCGGTTCTTCCTCGCGCGGCGTGACCAGCACGGCGAACAGGCCCAGCAGCAGCGCGACCAGCGCCAGCAGCGGGGTGATGGCGTTGGCCTGGAAGGCCCGCGCCACGGAGCCGGAGAAGCCAAGCTTCTCGGGCGCGGGAAATTCGGGGGTCTGGCGCATGGCGGTGCCTTATTTCGCAGCGGGTTGGGCACCGGAGAGGCCCGCCCTCACCGGGTCCAGCGCCACCTGCTCACCCGCCTTCAGGCCGGCCAGCACCTCGACGCCATCGCCCTGCGCGGCGCCGGTGCGCACCGCACGCAGCGCAAAGCCCTGGCCGCTGTCGCCCCTGGCGGTGACGACGTAGACGCCGGTCAGCTCGCCGCGGCGCAACAGCGCGCTGGCCGGCACCACCAGCCGCTGGCTGTCGGCCGCGGCCGGTGCACCCGCAAAACGCACCTGGACCTGCTGACCGGGCACCTGACCCGCGCCATCGGCCTCGCCCAGGTTCAGCCGCCACTCCACCGTCTGCGACACCGGGTCGGCGGCGGGCACGGTCGAGGTCGATGCGGGCACCACCCACTTGCCCGTTCCCGGCAGCTGCACCTCGATCTTCTGCGCCGACTGGGCCAGCGCCTGCTGCGAGGCCGGCACATGCACCACCGCCCGCATCGGCTGCGGCGCATAGACGGTGAGGATGGGCGCGCCGGGCATGGCCAGTGCACCGGTCTCGGCGTGCGTGGCCAGCACCCAGCCGTCGTACGGCGCGGTCAGCCGCGTGAAGCCCTGGGCCACCGAGGCCTGCGTCTGGCCGGCGCGCGCGGCGGCGGTGCCGGCCTGCGCGGCCTTGTATTGCGCCAGCGCGGTGTCGAGCGCGGCCTGGGCGATGAAGCCCTGCGCGCGCAGGTCGCGGGTGCGCTCGTACGCCGCCCTGGCGTTGGCCAGCTGGGCATCGGCCTGCGCCACGCCGGCCTGCGCCTGCGCCACACCCGCCTGCGTGGCGCGGTCGTCGATCACCGCCAGCAGCTGCCCGGCCTTGACGCGGTCGCCGGCCTTGACCGACAGCGTGGCGATGCGGCCACTGGCCTGCGCCGACAGCACGCTCTGGCGCACCGCCTGCAGCGTGCCGTCGAACGCGGCCCCGGCGCCGACCGGCCGTGTGCCCAGCGTGACCACCGGCACCTGCGGACCGGGCGCCGCCCCGGCCGCCACGACCGCACCGGTACTCAGCAGGCCGACGAACAGCAGCGCAGCAGCGCGCGAGGCCAGGGAACGGCGGGACCAACGGGGAAGCGACAGACGGTCGGGCATGGGAATCTCCTATACCGGACCAAGTATATATGTATACCCCCAGGGGTACAAGTCGACAGGGGCTTTCCACCCCGCAGAGCGGGACGCTCAGCGCCGGCGGCGCCCCAGCACCCAGGCGGCTCCAAAGAACGCCAGGGCCGCGACCACCAGCACCGCATAGGCGGCGCGCAGGCCGAAGTGTTCCGCCAGTTCACCCATCAGCAACGCCGCGATCTGGGCCCCGACGGTGAAGGCGATCATCAGCAGGGCCGACAGCCGCGGCGCTTCCTGCGGGAAGCCGCGCAGCGCGATGCCCAGCAGGATGGGGAAACCGACCGACACGCCCAGGCCGGTCAGGTAGTTGCACAGCGCCAGCCAGACAAAGGGCGCGTCGGCCGGCGTCAGCCAGACCGCGGTGATCGCCAGCGCCGCCAGCGCGCCCAGGCCCTGGATCTTCTGCTCCATGGCCCAGCGGCTGTGCACGAAGGCCTGCCAGATGCGGCCGGTGACCATGCCGGCCATCAGGAAGCCCAGCGCCAGGCGCGCGGTCTGTTCGTGTTCGCCCAGCGCCTCGGTGGCGAAGCTGACGAACCAGAAGTACTGGCCCCATTCACACAGGCCGCTGCACACGCCCGCGAACAGCACCCAGCGCACCACCGGCTGGCGCAGCAGGCCGCCGTAGTCCAGCGGCGGGCGCGGCGCGGCCACACCGGCTTCGCCCGCGTGGTGGGTCTTGAAGGCGACCTCGCGCAGGTAGCGCCGCTGCAGGGTCAGCGCCAGCATCACCAGCGCCATCAGGCCGAACACCACGTAGGGGCCGCGCCAGCTCGGGTTGGCGGCGAGCACCGCGGCCGCCATCAGCGGCGAGAGCATGGTGCCCAGGCTGTAGCCGACGTCGACCAGGCTGATGATGCGGGCGCGCTGCTCGGGGTCGTCGCTCATTTCGGCCAGCAGGCCGTGGCCGACGGTGAACAGTGCGGTCTCGAAGGTGGCGATGGTGACCATGAAGAAGGCCAGCCAGCCGAAACTGGGCGCCAGCAGCACGCCCGCCAGGGCGACCACGACGGCGGCGGTGTAGGCGCGCAGCAGGCGCCGTGGCGGGAAACGTTTGGCGATCGCCCCGCCCAGCAGCGAACCGACCGCGCCGCCGGCACTCCAGATCGCCATCAGCCAGCCCATCTGCTGGAACGACACCCCCATCTGCGCCCGCAGGTTGGGGGTCACCGCGCCCAGCAGCGCCCCGAAGATGCCCCAGGTGAGGGCGCAGTACAGGATGATCCAGGCGACATAGGGCAGGCCCCTCAGGGTTTTCAGCGGGGCGGCCAGGTAGGCGGAGACGGCGGTCACATCGGGCTTTCAATCAGGCAATGCAAACGATTGTCTGCCGAGAGCAGCCCTCGCGCCCGGCGGCGCCTGTAAATGAACCTGCTTGGTAACCGGTCACTGTCGCGCGCGGCCAGGATGCTTTGGCCCCGGCTCCGCAGGCGCGCGCGGGGAGAGTCACATGAACGGAACCCGGGGCGCGACCGCACACAACAACTCATATGAGATGGTGCCGGCCGCGCGCGCGACCTCGTCCACCGGCAGCGCGGCGCCGGTCGAGGGCGAGACGCCCCAGAGCACGACCTCGCTGCCGATGCCGGCCGCCACGCCCGCGGCGTCCAGCGGCGACAGGTCGACGGTGATCATGTCCATGCTGACGCGGCCGACGGTGCAGGTCTTCACCCCGTTGACGAGCACCGGCGTGCCGGACGGTGCGTGGCGCGGGTAGCCGTCGGCGTAACCGCAGGCGATGACACCGATGCGCATGGGCCGGTCGGCGGTGAAGCTGGAGCCGTAGCCCACGGTGTCGCCGGGCTGCAGCTGCTGCGTGCCAATGACCTGGGTCGTCAGGCTCATGGTGGGCTGGAGGCCCCAGCCGGCCGCGGTGTGCTCGGGGTGGTCGGGCGCGCCGCCGTAGAGCGCAATGCCCTCGCGCACCCAGTCGGCCGCCAGCGTCGTGACGCCTTCGCCGCGCAGCGGGCTCTGCGCGTGGCGCAGGATGGCGGCGCTGTTGCACAGCGTGCGCTCGCCCGGCAGGTCGGCGGTCGCGGCCTCGAAGGCGGCGACCTGGTGGGCGATGCCGCGCGGGCCGTCGGCGTCGCTGAAGTGCGTCATGAGCGAAATCTCGTCCACCTGCGGCAGCGCGTTCAGCCGCGCCCAGGCGGCGCGGAAGGCCTCCGGCCGGAAGCCCAGGCGGTTCATGCCGCTGTTGAGCTTGAGGAAGACGCGGTGCGGCACCTGGGTCTTGTGCGCGGCCAGCCAGTCGATCTGTTCGGTGCAGTGCACCGCGTGCCACAGGTGCAGGCGCGAGCAGAGTTCGAGGTCGCGCGGCTCGAACACGCCTTCGAGCAGCAGGATCGGGCCGCGCCAGTCGAGCGCGCGCACGCGCTGGGCCTCGGCCAGGTCGATCAGCGCAAAACCGTCGGCGCTGCGCAGCGCCGGGAACACGCGCTCGATGCCGTGGCCGTAGGCGTTGGCCTTGACCACCGCCCAGACGCGGGCGTCGGGTGCCCGCACGCGGGCCTGGTTCAGGTTGTGTTCGAGGGCGGCGGGGTGGACAGTGGCGAGGATGGGACGTGGCATGGCGGGCTGGCGGGGTGAACGGGCGCAGGCCCGACTGTCGCACAAAGCCCGCCCCCGCCAGAGCGCCCTACAGGCCGATTCATGTCCCTGCAGCGCCGCTTCTAGAGCTTCTCCAGATTCACGTAGACCATGGTCTGGTTGAGCAGCTGGTAGGCGATTTCGCCGAAGGTCATCGGCCCGGTGATCGGCCCGGTGCGCTTCCCTTCCAGCTCGCCATACAGGTAGTTGAGGATGCAGTTGCAGCTCCAGCGCGCGCCGTGCGCTTCGCCCGGCAGCGACTGCGCGAAGGCTTTCGCGTAGTCGGGCACCGGCTCGGCGATGCGGTACTCGACGTCGTCGAACACCGGCGCGTAGAAGTCGACCTGGCCGGCCGCCGCGTCGACCGCCTTGAACGAGACATTGATCATCGCGCCCGAGTAGTCGGCCACCAGCGGCAGCCGGGTGTCGATGCCCTTGGCGCCCAGGTACTGCGCCAGGTTCACCAGCTCGCCGTTGACATAACACTCGTGCGCCGAAAAACCGGTCGACGGAAAACGGAGCACATCGCCCGGGCCGGGCCGGAACAGGTTGAGGATCTCGATGCGCGGGTAGATCGATTCGGGCAGCGGAATGTGCACCGCCAGCGCGCGGTCGGTGCTGAACACCAGCGACTGGCCGTTGGCCACCACCGGCGCGGCCTTGCCCAGGTCGTCCAGGTGCACGCCGGCGATCCAGCCCACCAGCGGCTTCATGTACAGGTCTTCGAAGGCCGGCGCCTCGCGCGCGAACAGCGAGTGCACCTCGGAAAACGCCGGCACGATCAGCACCGTCAGCCCATGCGCCGGCGCTTCCAGCGCCACCTTGTGCAGGTTGCCGATGTCGTACCAGCGCAGGTGCGGCTGCCCGGCGTGCGTCGGCAGTTCGGTGAGGAACAGCCGCTCGCGCGAGGTCTCGCCGCCGTCCTGCGCCATGAAATAGGGGATGCTGCCGGCGATCCAGTTGCCCGGGGGCAGGCGCCGCAGCAGCGATTCGTCGGCCGCGATGGACAGGAAGGCGCCGCTGCGGATCGCCGTCAGCGCGCCCTGCAGGTCGGTCAGCTGTCCGCTGAGGGGGCCGGTCTTGGGTGGTCGGGGATCGTTCATGGAATCTCAGCCCAGCCGCAGCTGGTCCAGTTCGTGGGTGAGGACACGTTCGTTCTTGACGAAGTAGCGGTGCAGCTCCTTGAGCTTGAGCATGCGCACCTCTTCGTCGTGGATCAGGTCCAGCTGCGAGCGCAGCCGGGTCAGCATGAGCTTGAGGCTGAGCACCTTGATGTCCAGGCTCATGTCGCCGTCCAGCAGCCGCAGCCAGACCGGGTCGGTCACGTCGGGCACCAGCGCACTGGCCGGGGCCGGATCGGCGCTGGGCACCGCCGGGGCCGGGGCCGCCGCCGCAGGCCGGGCCGGCGCGTCCGGCTCGCCCCCGCCCGCGCGGCCCGTGTCCAGCGCATAGCGGTAGCGCCAGACGTCCTGCAGGCTCAGGTCGAGCAAGGTGCAGACCGACTGCAGCGACACGCCCTCGCCGAACAGCGCGAACACCCGCGCCGCCAGCGCCCGGGTGAACGGCATGCCGGTCTCGCCCATCCAGCCGAAGCCCTTGGACTCGAAGCCCAGCGGCAGCGTCACGTGCAGGTGGAACCGCACCGGCCCGATCGCCAGGTGCTGCCAGACCGCCATGTCGCCCGCCGGAGCCGCCTTGGCCCGGCCGAACCAGCCGCGCTCGGGCTCCTGGGACACCCAGACGTCGCAACGGCGACGGCGCACGTCCAGCCGGTATTCGCGAACTTCCCAGGGGCGTTCTATCAGCAGCAGTTGCCGCAGCAGTGCCTTGTCGATGCTGATCATGTGGGTGGTCTCCTCGTCGTTGTAGGTGGTCTGGCCACGGTGCCTGGCGCTTGCGTCGCCGGCCGGCGACCGGCCGCAAGAGCCGTTCCAGCCCTTTCTTGCGCCAAACTGACACACCCGGCGACCTTTTCCGCCCGCGGCGACCGCGCGATGCCACTGCCCGCAACACTGGCTGTGGCAACCGGACAGCCTGTCCGGGGTGGCGTGCTATAACCCCGCATCGTTGGAGACAGCCTGGGGTATCCGCCCCGCCGCCTACCGACCGGACCCCGACCGCCGGCACAACAAGACACCCGATGAAGCGCGGCTTCTACACCATCATGACGGCGCAGTTCTTCAGCTCCCTGGCTGACAACGCGCTGTTCGTGGCCGCCATCGAGCTGCTGCGCAGCCGCCACGCTCCCGAATGGCAGAGCGCGGCACTGGTCCCGCTGTTTGCGCTGTTCTATGTGGTGCTCGCCCCGTTCGTGGGAGCCTTTGCCGACGCCCGACCCAAGGGCGCGGTCATGTTCATCAGCAATGCGATCAAGGTCGGCGGCTGTCTGCTGATGCTGTTGGGTGTGCACCCACTTCTGGCCTACACCCTGGTCGGCCTGGGCGCCGCCGCATACTCGCCCGCCAAGTACGGCATCCTCACCGAGCTGCTGCCGCCTTCGCAGCTGGTCAAGGCCAACGGCTGGATCGAAGGCCTGACCATCGCTTCGATCATCCTGGGCGTGCTGCTGGGCGGCCAGCTGGTCGCCCCCTATCTGTCGCACCGGCTGCTGGCCTTCGACTTCCCCGGCATCAACACCGGCATCGACCGGCCGGCCGAAGCCGCCATCGCGGTGCTGGTCGCCATCTACGCGATCGCCTCCGGTTTCAACCTGCGCATTCCGCTGACCGGTGTCACCCCGCGCCCGATGCCTGCCAACCCGCTGCAGCTGCTGCCCGACTTCTGGCGCTGCAACGCGCGCCTCTGGAAGGACCACCTGGGCCAGATCTCGCTGTCGACCACCACGCTGTTCTGGGGCGTCAGCGGCAACCTGCGCTACATCGTGCTGGCCTGGGCCGGCGCGGCTCTGGGCTACAGCACCTCGCAGGCCTCCAGCCTGGTCGGCGTGGTCGCCCTGGGCACGGCTGTCGGCGCCGTGGTCGCCTCGATGCGCATGAAGCTCGACCAGGCCACCCGCGTGATGCCGCTGGGCATCGGCATGGGCGTGCTGGTGATCTTCATGAACTTCATCGACAACGTCTGGGTCGCAGCGCCGTTCCTGGTGCTGCTGGGCGGCCTGGGCGGCTTCCTGGTCGTGCCGATGAACGCGCTGCTGCAGCACCGCGGCCACAACCTGATGGGCGCCGGCCGCTCGATCGCGGTGCAGAACTTCAACGAACAGGCCTGCATCCTGGGCCTGGGTGCACTCTACAGCTTCTCCACCGGCCTGGGCCTGCCCGCCGTGGCGGCCATCACCGCCTTCGGCCTCATCGTGGCCGGCTTCATGTGGCTGATCATGAAATGGCACCGCTACAACCAGGAGCACCACAAGGTGGAGCTGGACCGCCTGCTGGAGATCGCGCGCCGCGACGATTTGCACGGGTAGCTCACCCCCGCGCCGCCTGCGGCGTCACCCCCTCAAGGGGGCGATGCGAGTGGCCCGGCGAAGCCGGTTCCACCGCATCCTCGGTTGAAGACACCTCACGCCGGAAGGGAAGTTGGTCCAGGGCACCGCGGAACCGGCTTCGCCGGGCCGCCAGTGCCGCCCCCTGGGGGGTGACGCCACAGGCGGCGCGGGGGGAGTCAAAAGCTCACATTGGTCTTTTCAAACCCGTCGAGGCTGACCAGCCGGTGCTGCGCCAGCACCTTGTAGAACTCGGCCTCGCCGACGGAGCGCGAGAGGTAGGCATCGCAGCCGGCCAGGCCGGCCTTGATGCGGTCCATGCTGCCGGCGGTGGGCGCGAACATCATGACCACCGGGGGGTTCCCGTTGGGCAGCTTGCGCTGCTTGGCGCTGCGACAGACCGAATAGGCGTCGGGCTCACCCTTGATGCGATCGATCGCCACCAGGCGGTAAGGGTGGGCCTTGAGCATGGCCAGGGCCTGCGGGGCTTCGCGCGACCAGTCGATGTTCAGGCCGTAGCGCTTGAAGCGCTTGTGCAGGATGCGCCCTTCGATCAGGCTCTCGGCGACCAGCAGCACTTCGCCGCGCTGCACCTCGGGCAGGGGCTGGGCGGCACGGGTCGACTTCGAGCGTGGCGACCTCGATGCGGGCGGGCGGGAATTCGGCGGCGGGGGTGAAGGCAGGGCCTCCAGCGAGCCGAAGTCGGTCATGCGCATGACGCCCACCCGCTGAGCGGCCGCGGCCGCGGGCGTCGGCGGCATGGTGACCTGCTTCAGGACGGGCGGCGCGGTGCGGGGAACCGAAGCGTCCCGGGTCATGGGACGGGTGGGGGGAAATTCGGTGTCCGGGCTGCTGCGGCGCTTGCCGACCGCCGGCTTCATCAGCTGCATCGCGGCGCTGGTCAGTGGCTCGGTCGCCGCAAAGCTGGGGTCCGCCCCTTTCTTGGGAGCCACCGGCGGCTTGTGCTCGACCGGCGTGCTGGCGCGTGCGCCCACCAGCTGATCCAGTGCCGCCAGAACGTTGACCAGCTTGATCGGCTTGCGCAGCAGCGGCCAGGAAAGACCCTGGTCGGTGTGGCCGATGAGCAACACCTTGCCGGGCAGCTGGGCGTAGCGCACCAGATGGACCGCCTGGGCGTTGTCGGCATTGACCACCAGCACCTGGGCATCAATCACCTCGTCCTGCACCGCATAGGCCGGCGGACGGCGGGCCGCCATGCGGAAGAAAGATTCGAACGTTGCGGACTCGTTCTCAGCAAAACCGACCAGTGCCAACGAATACGCGCCTGCCATTCACCACTCCAATTGAGTACAAAGGTCTTCTTCGGGCGACAAGTATGCCCGTTCGGGTGCGTAAGGTCTCTTTTTCAATCCGTGTACGGATCGCGACTCCGTGACACAGTGCCAGCCAAGGTGGTTTCCAGCACGAATTCGCCACATACTCCGCCCCCTACCAGCCAGGAGAACCGACAGTGCCCAGCATCTACGATTTCGAGGCCGAATCGATCGAGGGGAAATCCGTACCGCTTTCGCGGTATCGGGGCCACCCCCTCCTGATCGTCAACACCGCCAGCGCCTGCGGATTCACGCCACAGTTCACCGGGCTGGAGAAGCTGCACGCCACCTACGGCGACCGCGGACTGGTCGTGCTGGGTTTCCCGTGCAACCAGTTTGGCAGCCAGGACCCGGGCAGCAACGACGAAATAGCGACCTTTTGCCAACGCAATTACGGCGTCAGCTTCCCGATGATGAGCAAGATCGAGGTCAACGGCGCCGAGGCCCACCCGCTGTACCGCTGGCTGACGGCCGAGGCACCGGGCCTGCTGGGCAGCAAGGCCATCAAGTGGAACTTCACCAAGTTCCTGATCGGCAGGGACGGCAAGGTCATCAAGCGTTACGCCCCGCAGGACGCGCCGGAAAAGCTGGCCAAGGACATCGAGGCCGCCCTGGCCTGAGCGCCCGGTTCCGGTCCCGCCCCGCACGGGGCTCTAGCCATGCGACCGGTTTTCTGTGAACCTGAGGGCTGCGTTGTGGTCCAACACGCAAATCGTCCCCGCTGCCCCTGGGCACGCACGAGAGCACCCAGGACCGCGAGGAGGCTTCACACAGGAGGTCGCCATGGATGTCGTCAGCAGCTTCAGTGCCCGCTTCGAACGCACCCGCGAGGAAGAGATGTCTCTGGAAGACTATCTCGCGGAATGCAAACGCAATCCGCTTGCCTTTGCCACGGTGGCCGAGCGCATGCTCAAGGCCATCGGCGAACCGCAGATGGTCGACACCCGCAACGACCCGCGCCTCTCGCGCCTGTTCGCCAACAAGATCATCAAGGTCTACCCGGCCTTCGCCGAGTTCTACGGCATGGAGGACTCGATCGAGCAGGTCGTGTCCTATTTCCGGCACGCCGCGCAGGGGCTGGAAGAAAAGAAGCAGATCCTCTATCTGCTGGGCCCGGTGGGCGGCGGCAAGAGCTCGATCGCCGAACGGCTCAAGCAGCTGATGGAGCTGGTGCCGTTCTACGCCATCAAGGGCTCGCCGGTGAACGAGTCGCCGCTGGGGCTGTTCGATCCGGTCGAGGACGCCGCCTTGCTGCAGGAGCAGTTCGGCATCCCGGCGCGCTACCTCAACCGCATCATGAGTCCCTGGGCCGTCAAGCGGCTGGAGGAGTTCGGCGGTGACATCCGGCGCTTCCGGGTCGTCAAGCGCCACCCCTCGGTGCTGCGGCAGATCGCGGTCAGCAAGACCGAGCCGGGCGACGAGAACAACCAGGACATCAGCTCGCTGGTCGGCAAGGTCGACATCCGCAAGCTCGAGACCTACGCGCAGGACGACCCCGACGCCTACAGCTACTCCGGCGGCCTGTGCCTGTCCAACCAAGGGCTGATGGAGTTCGTCGAGATGTTCAAGGCGCCGATCAAGGTGCTGCACCCGCTGCTGACGGCGACGCAGGAAGGCAACTTCAAGGGCACCGAAGGCTTCGGCGCGATCCCGTTCGACGGCGTCGTGCTCGCGCACAGCAACGAGAGCGAATGGAAGGCCTTCCGCAACAACAAGAACAACGAGGCCTTCCTCGACCGCATCTACATCGTCAAGGTGCCCTACTGCCTGCGCGTGTCCGAGGAGGTGAAGATCTACGAGAAGCTGATCCGCCACTCCTCGCTGGCGCAGGCCACCTGCGCACCGGGCACGCTCAAGATGATGGCGCAGTTCTCGGTGCTCACGCGCCTGAAGGAGCCGGAGAACTCCTCGCTGTTTTCCAAGATGCAGGTCTACGACGGCGAGAACCTCAAGGACACCGACCCGCGCGCCAAGAGCTACCAGGAGTACCGGGACTTCGCCGGCGTCGACGAGGGCATGAACGGGATCTCCACGCGCTTCGCGTTCAAGATCATCTCCAAGGTCTTCAACTTCGACTCCACCGAGGTTGCCGCCAACCCGGTGCACCTGATGTATGTGCTGGAGCAGCAGATCGAGCGCGAGCAGTTCGCCAAGGAGACCGAGGAGCGCTACACCAGCTTCATCAAGGAGCAGCTCTCACCGCGCTACGCCGAGTTCATCGGCAAGGAGATCCAGACCGCCTACCTGGAGAGCTACAGCGAGTACGGCCAGAACATCTTCGACCGCTACGTCACCTACGCCGACTACTGGATCCAGGACCACGAGTACCGCGACACCGACACCGGCGAGGTGTTCGACCGCCAGTCGCTCAACGCAGAGCTCGAGAAGATCGAGAAGCCCGCGGGCATCAGCAACCCCAAGGACTTCCGCAACGAGATCGTCAACTTCGTGCTGCGCGCCCGCGCCAACAACGCCGGCCACAACCCGCTGTGGACCAGCTACGAGAAGCTGCGCACGGTGATCGAGAAGAAGATGTTCTCCAACACCGAGGAGCTGCTGCCGGTGATCAGCTTCAACGCCAAGGCCAGCGCCGACGAGGCCAAGAAGCACGAGGACTTCGTCACCCGCATGGTCGCCAAGGGCTACACGCCCAAGCAGGTGCGCCTGCTGTGCGAGTGGTACCTGCGCGTGCGCAAGTCCAGCTGACACGGAACGGCGGTCGTCCGGAGGGAGCATCCATGCTGCATTCCATCATCGATCGGCGGCTGGCGGGCAAGAACAAATCCATCGGCAACCGGGAGCGCTTTCTCCGCCGCTACCGCGGGCAGATCGCCGACGCCGTGCGCCGGGCCGTCAGCGGGCGCGGCATCCGCGACCTCGAACGCGGGGAGGAGGTGCGCATCCCGCAGAAGGACCTGTCCGAACCGGTGTTCCGCCACGGCGAGGGTGGCCGGCGCGAGGTCGTGCACACCGGCAACCGCGAGTACCTGACGGGCGACCGCATCCAGCGGCCCCAGGGCGGCACCGGACAGGGCCGCGGCGGCCAGGCCAGCGACAGCGGCGAAGGCGAGGACGACTTCACCTTCGCCCTGAGCCGGGAGGAGTTCATGCAGGTGTTCTTCGACGACCTGGCGCTGCCCAACCTGGTCCGCACCCAGCTGGCACAGGTCCCGGAGTACAAGACCCGGCGCGCCGGTTTCACCAGCAGTGGCACGCCCAACAACCTGCACATCGTGCGCTCCATGCGCGGCGCCTACGGGCGGCGCATCGCCCTGGGCGGGGCCGTGCGGCGCCAGTGCGTCGAACTCGAGGAGCGTGCCGCCGAGTTGCGCCGGCTCGGCGACGACCCGGTGGCCCGCAGCGAACTGACCGAGCTCGAGGCGCGGCTGAAGGAGCTGCGCCGGCGCATCGAGCGCCTGCCCTACATCGACCCGATCGACCTCAAGTTCCGCAGCCATGTGCGGGTGCCGATTCCCAGCGCCCGCGCGGTGATGTTCTGCCTGATGGACGTCTCCGGCTCGATGGACGAGCAGCGCAAGGACCTGGCCAAGCGCTTCTTCGTGCTGCTCTACCTCTTCCTGACCCGGCACTACGACCGGATCGACCTGGTGTTCATCCGCCACCACACCCAGGCCCAGGAGGTCACCGAGGAGGAGTTCTTCCATGCCCGCGAGACCGGGGGCACGGTGGTCTCCAGCGCGCTGGAGCTGATGGACCGCATCGTGCGCGAGCGCTACAACCCGCAGGAGTGGAACATCTACGGCGCCCAGGCCAGCGACGGCGACAACTGGCAGAACGATTCGCCCAAGTGCACCGAACTGCTGAACGCGCGCCTGCTGCCGGCCTGCCGCTACTACGCCTACATCCAGGTCACCGACGAGGAACAGAACCTGTGGCAGGCCTACGAAGCGCTGGCCCAGGCGCACCCGAACTTCGCGCTGCGCAAGGTGTCCGCGGCGGCCGACATCTACCCGGTGTTCCGCGAACTGTTCCGCAAGGAAGGCGCGACGGCCTGAGCGCCGCACGGAGGGCCCGCCCATGACCACGCTGCAACAACCGCTGCCGATGCTGCCCCGTCCGTCGCAGCCCCTGCCCGACCCCAGCGACTGGACCTTCGAGCTGATCGACCGCTACCACGAGGTCATCGAGCGCACCGCGCGCCGCTTCGGCCTGGACACCTACGCCAACCAGCTGGAGGTCATCACGGCCGAACAGATGATGGACGCCTACGCCAGCGTCGGCATGCCGGTCAACTACCGCCACTGGCACTTCGGCAAGGAGTTCATCCTCACCGAGAAGAACTACAAGCGCGGCCACATGGGACTGGCCTACGAGATCGTCATCAACAGCGACCCCTGCATCGCCTACCTGATGGAGGAGAACACGATGGCGATGCAGGCCCTGGTGATCGCCCACGCGGCCTACGGCCACAACAGCTTCTTCAAGGGCAACTACCTGTTCCGCATGTGGACCGACGCCAGCGCCATCATCGACTACCTGGTCTATGCACGGAACTACATCACCGAGTGCGAGGAGCGGCACGGCATCGACGCGGTCGAGGAACTGCTGGACTCCTGCCACGCCCTGCAGAACCACGGCGTGGACCGCTACCGCCGGCCCAGCCGCAAGTCGCTGGCGCAGGAGCTGGCGGCGCGCAAGGACCGCGAGGCCTACGCCCAGCAGCAGGTCAACGAGCTGTGGCGCACGCTGCCACGGCGCGCCGGGGCCGAGGGCGACGCCCAGGCTATCAAGCGGTTCCCGACCGAGCCGGAAGAGAACCTGCTGTACTTCATCGAGAAGAACGCACCGCTGCTGGAGCCCTGGCAGCGCGAGGTGGTGCGCATCGTGCGCAAGATCGCGCAGTACTTCTATCCGCAGCGCCAGACCCAGGTCATGAACGAGGGCTGGGCCACCTTCTGGCACCACCGGCTGCTCGGCGAGATGTACGACAACGGCTTCCTGACCGACGGCGTGATGCTGGAGTGGATCAAGTCGCACACCAACGTGATCTTCCAGCCCGGCGTCGGCGACCGCCACTACAGCGGCCTCAACCCCTACGCCCTGGGCTTCGCGATGTACACCGACATCAAGCGCATCTGCGAGGCCCCCACCGACGAAGACCGGCTCTGGTTCCCCGACCTGGCCGGCACCCCCTGGCTGCCCGCGCTGGACCACGCCATGCGCAACTTCAAGGACGAGAGCTTCATCGGCCAGTACCTCAGCCCGAGGCTGATGCGCGAATTCCGGCTGTTCGCCCTGGTCGACGACGACACCCAGGACACGCTGGAGGTCAGCGCGATCCACGACGAGACGGGCTACCGGCGCGTGCGCGAATCGCTGGCGCGCCAGTACGACCTGGGTTCGCGCGAGCCCAACATCCAGGTCTGGGACGTCAACCTGCGCGGCGACCGCTCACTGACGCTGCGCCACACCCAGCACAACGACCGCCCCCTGCACGACAGCGCCGGCGAAGTGCTCAAGCACGTGGCGCGGCTGTGGGGTTTCGGCGTCCAGCTCGAAAGCGTCAACAGCCGGGGCGAGATCGGCCGCCGCCGCGAGGTGCCGGCGCTCGCGCTCGGCTAACTTCCGGGCGCAGCCGGCGCCGCGCAGCTTTCCTCGCGCCGCAGCAGGTCCGCCAGCGTCTTGCCGGACTCGTCGGAAAAACGCTGCTCCAGCATGCGCAGCGACTCGATGCGGTCCACGCGGAAACTGCGGAAATCCTGCCGCTGTTCGCACCAGGCCGCCAGCGTCCAGACCTTGCCCCAGAAGAAACAGCCCAGCGGGCGCACCTGGCGAACGCTGCGGTGATCCAGCGCGTCCCGGTACGCCAGCTCCACCAGGCGACGGTGTGTGCTGGCCTCGCGCAGCAGCTGCAGGGCGTTGCCCACGCCGGGCGGCAACCCCACCGGGGGCGCCATCATCGGCATGCGGTCCACCTCGGCCCGCGTGGCGGCCGGCAACACGGACAGCACCCGCGACATGGCGTCGCCGGCGGCCCGTGCCAGCGCCGGGTCCAGCCACTGCTGGGCGATGCGGGTGGCCACCGCCAGGGCGCGCGCCTCGTCCGCGGTGAACATCAGCGGCGGCAGTTCGAAGCCCCGGCCGAGCCGGTAGCCCACGCCCGCTTCGCCCTCGATCGGCACGCCCTGCAGCTGCAGGTCGGCCACATCGCGGTAGACCGTGCGCGGCGACACCTCCAGCCGACCGGCCAGCCAGGCCGCGGTGGACAGCCGGCGGCCACGGATCAGCTGAACAAGGGCAAAGAGTCGGTCGGCGCGGCGCATGGGTCGCCCATGGTAGCGAGCCCCAGCGCATCGGGGTCGGCCCGCATCGCCCGGGCGATCAGGAGCATGTCGCGGGACGGCACCTCGAACAGGCCGTAGCGGAACTTCTGCCCCCAGTGCTGGCGGTTCTCCACAAAGTCCAGTGCATCGAGCAGCGGCGCAATCGGTGCCGGCTCGGCGGCCACGTAACGCACGTCGCGCCGGAACGGCACGAAGCCGCCGCCCATGTCGGCCTGGTAGGGCTGGCCCGGCTGCACCACGCCCAGGCTCACGAAGCTCTGCAGCCGGTCCTTGCCGCCCATCGTGGTCGAGGGTGCGTAGTAGACAACCAGGTCGCCCGGCGCCAGCCGCCGCAGCGGCCCGCCCTTGCCGTGGCAGACCTGCATGAAGCCCACCGGCGCGTGGTCGCGGCCACGCTGCGCGTGGTCGGCGCAGGCCACCGCGATCCAGCACCGGGGTGTCGGGGCGGTGGCGGCGCTCATGCCAGTGCGTGGATGCCCACGCGGTTGCCTTCGCTGTCGATGATGTGCGCGAAGCAGCCCATGCCTTCGGGCAGGGTCACCTTGGGCAGCGCCACGCGGCCGCCCGCGGTTTCGACCCGAGACAGCCAGGGTTCGAGGGTCTCGCCGGCGTTGAGGTAGACCAGCGTGCCCTGGTCGGCCGGCCGCATGGCCGGGTTCTTGAACAGCGCGCCGCGCACATCGGTCTCGCGTTCGCCGGGGAAGACCGCCAGCTCCTGGCCGGGGCCGCCGAAGGCTTCGCGCTTGAGGGACTGGCGGGTCAGCGCCTCGTAGAAGCGCACGGCGCGGTCCATGTCGGCGACGGGGATCTCGAACCAGTTGAGGGCATGTGCCATGAGGGACTCCAGGAATGGGTTGAACAGAACCCGGAGTCTGCGGACCCCCTCCTGCCAGCGTGTTGTCAGCAGGCTGGCAGTGGTTGCAACAGGGTGGCGCGCCCGCCGTTCAGGCCAGCGCGTCGTCGAGCAGTTCGATCCAGTGTCGCACCGGCGTGGACGTGCCGCTCTGCAGGTGGGTGATGCAGCCGATGTTGGCGCTGGCGATCACCGCCGGCTGCAGCTCGTTCAGGTGACCGAGCTTGCGGTCGCGCAGCTGGTACGACAGCGTGGGATTGAGCACCGAATAGGTACCGGCCGAGCCGCAGCACAGGTGCGCCTCGTTCTTGGCCACCTGCACGCTGAAGCCCAGCGCAGCGAGATGCTGCTCCACGCCGCCCTTGAGCTTCTGCCCGTGCTGCAGGGTGCAGGGCGGGTGGAAGCCGATCAGCTTTCTGGCGTCCGGTTGCTGCGCCAGCTTCGGTTTCAGCACCGGCACCAGCGCGGGCAGCAGCTCGCTCAGGTCTTTCGTCAGCGCGCTGATGCGTGCGGCCTTGGCGGCGTAGGCGCTGTCGTGCTGCAGGATGTGTCCGTATTCCTTGACCGTCACGCCACAGCCGGAGGCGTTCATCACAATCGCCTCGGCGCCGGCCTCCACATGCGGCCACCAGGCGTCGATGTTGGCGCGCATCTGCGCGGTGCCGCCGTCCTGGTCGTTGAGGTGGAACTTCACCGCGCCGCAGCAGCCCGCCTCGGGGGCGACCACGGTCTGGATGCCGGCGGCGTCGAGCACGCGCGCGGTGGCGGTGTTGATGTTGGGCATCATGGCCGGCTGCACGCAGCCCGCGAGCATCAGCACCTTGCGCGCATGGGTCGCGGTCGGCCAGCGGCCGGCGTCCTGCTTCGCCGGCACCTTGTTTTTCAGCGTCTCGGGCAGCAGCTCGCGCACCAGCTGGCCCAGTTTCATGGCGGGGCCGAAGGCCGGCGAGGTGAGGCCTTCCTTGAGCAGCCAGCGCACGGCTTTTTCACCGGCCGGGCGCGGCACCTTGGCGTCCACCAGCTTGCGGCCGATGTCGACCAGGTGGCCGTAGTCCACGCCGCTGGGGCAGGTGCTCTCGCAGTTGCGGCAGGTCAGGCAGCGGTCCAGGTGCATCTGGGTGGCGCGCGTCGGCTCGGCGCCTTCGAGCACCTGCTTCATCAGGTAGATGCGGCCGCGCGGGCCGTCGAGTTCGTCACCCAGCAGCTGGTAGGTCGGGCAGGTGGCGGTGCAGAAGCCGCAGTGCACGCACTTGCGCAGGATCGCCTCGGCGGCCTGGCCGTCGAGGGTGTTCTGGTATTCGGGGGAGAGCTTGGTCTGCATGGCTTATCCCATCCGGCCCGGGTTGAAGAGGCCCTGCGGGTCGAAGGCCTCGCGCAGCCGTGTCGTGATGGTCTGCAGCGCCGGGCTTTCGACGTCGAAGCGGCGCACGCTGGGTGCGCCGTCGGTCCCGGCGCGGAACAGCGTGGCGTGGCCCTGCACCGCGGCCGCAGCGGCGCGGATCTGCGCGGCCGCCGAGGCGGGCGCCCACAACCAGCGCTGCGCGCCCTGCCACTCGATCAGCTGGGCGAACGGCAGGTCCAGCACCGGCGCGGTCTGCGGCAGCGACAGGCGCCACAGGCACAGCCCGGGCGACGGGGCATTGAAAAACGGCAGGCTCTGGTCGCGGCAGGCGGCCCAGTCCGGTCCGGCCTGGGCGTTGTCCATGCGCTGGCCACCGGCCTCGCGCGCCAGGCGCTCGCAGGCCGACGCCACCGCCGCGACGGCACCACGCAGGCGCAGGAACAGCAGTTCGGGCGCATCGGCCGCCGTGTCGTCCTTCACCCAGCAACTGGCGTTGATGGGCAGCGGCTGGCCACCCCAGCAGTGCAGCTGCTCCAGCGCGTCGTGCTGGCCCAGCCGGAACACCAGGGTCGCTTCGGCCGGCGCCACCGGCAGCACCTTGAGCGAGAGGTGGGTGATGACACCGAGGGTGCCCATGGAGCCGGCGAGCGCACGGCTGACGTCGTAGCCGGCCACGTTCTTCATGACCTGGCCGCCGAAGGTCAGCCACTCGCCCTGGCCGTTGATGAACTGGGCGCCCAGCACGTAGTCGCGCACGCCACCCACCGTGGCCCGCGCCGGCCCGGCCAGGCCCGCGGCGACCACACCGCCGATGGTGGCGCCGTCACCGAAGTGCGGCGGATCGAACGGCAGGTGCTGCCCCGTCCCGGCCAGCGCCGCCTCGACCTCGGCCAGCGGGGTGCCGGCGCGCACGGTGATCACCAGCTCGCTGGGTTCGTGGGCGACGATGCCGCTCCAGCTGCGCGTGTCCAGCGGCTGCCCGCCGGTTTTTTCACCGTAGAAGGCTTTGCTGTCACCGCCGCGGATGCGCAGCGGCGTGCGG
This sequence comes from Hydrogenophaga sedimenti, assembly GCF_051857515.1. NCBI lineage: Bacteria > Pseudomonadati > Pseudomonadota > Betaproteobacteria > Burkholderiales > Comamonadaceae > Hydrogenophaga > Hydrogenophaga sedimenti. The sequence goes on along the minus strand of NZ_JBPZHA010000008.1, from coordinate 85,579 downwards.
GATGCGGCGGCCGACCGGACCTGCTCGATCAGGCCGGTCGGGACGTCGTTGGTGGGGCTGTCTTGCATGGCCGCCATGGTAGCGGCGGCCCCGCCGGGCGCTTTGAATTTTTTGCACGGCCGGCTGCAATCCGGGCTGCGGTCCGGCCCGCAGGACGTTCAGCGCGTGTGGCCCAGACAGGCGCCGGCATTGACCCGGCCCTGGCACTCGCGGCGCAGCCGCTTCTCCCGGGCCGCCGGGCTTTCGGACGACGGCGCGTCGATGAACCTGACCGAACCCGACGCGGCTTTCTGGCCGGTCCTGGCTTTGCTGGCTTGTGCGGCCTGGGCCAGGCCGGCGGTAGCCAGGACCAGCAGGATCAGCGCGACCCGCATCGGGCGTGTGCGTGTGTGGACAGACATGGATTCCTCCCCGGTGTGTGACGCCGCGGATGTTCGCCAGCGCGGGCGAGCCTGTCAGTGATCCATTCACCAAAACGAAAAAAGACCCGCGGCCTTGCGGCGCGCGGGTCGAACATCCAAAGGAGACTCTCGAAAACAGCGGCGTGGTTCGTGAATCGCGTCAGTGAATCACGCCGCGGGGGACCAGAAGTCCGGTCAGCGGTTGTAGGCGGTTTCGCCGTGCGAGCTGATGTCCAGACCTTCGCGTTCCTGCTCTTCGGTCACACGCAGGCCGATGGTCAGGTCGACGATCTTGTAGGCGATCAGCGAGACCACGCCGGACCACACGATGGTGATCAGCACGGCCTTGGCCTGCACCCAGACCTGGCTGGCGATGGAGTAGGCGTCGCCGGTGATCATGGCCACGGTGGTCCAGTCGGCGACGGCCGAGGGGCCGCCCAGGTTGGGGCTGTTGAACACGCCGGTCAGCAGGGCACCCAGGATGCCGCAGACACCGTGCACGCCGAACACGTCCAGCGAGTCGTCGGCGCCCAGGATCTTCTTCAGACCCGTCACACCCCACAGACCAGCGAAGCCAGCCAGCAGACCGATCACCAGGCCACCGACCACGCCGACGTTGCCGGCGGCGGGGGTGATGGCGACCAGGCCGGCGACGGCACCGGAGGCGGCACCCAGCATCGAAGCCTTGCCCTTGGCCAGGGCTTCACCCACGCACCAGGCCAGCACGGCGGCGGCGGTGGCGAAGAAGGTGTTGATGAAGGCCAGGGCGGCGAAGCCGTTGGCTTCCAGAGCGGAACCGGCGTTGAAACCGAACCAGCCCACCCACAGCAGCGAGGCGCCGACCATGGTCAGGGTCAGGCTGTGCGGGGCCATGGCTTCCTTGCCGTAGCCGATGCGCTTGCCGACCATGAAGGCACCGACGATACCGGCGACGGCGGCGTTGATGTGCACCACGGTACCGCCAGCGAAGTCCAGCGCACCCATCTGCCAGATGTAGCCGGCCTTGCCGTTCATGGCGTCGACCACTTCCTTGCCGGTGTAGGCGTCAGGACCCATCCAGAACCAGACCATGTGGGCGATCGGGGCGTAGGAGAAGGTGAACCAGATCGCGCAGAACAGCAGCACGGCGCTGAACTTCATGCGCTCGGCGAACGAGCCCACGATCAGGGTGCAGGTGATGCCGGCGAAGGTGGCCTGGAAGGCGGCGAACACGATCTCGTACATCGGCGTGTTCTTGCTGAAGGTCGCGCCGTTGGCGAAGGTGCCGGCGGCGTTGTCCCAGACGCCCTTCATGAACAGGCGGTCGAAACCACCGATGAAGGCGTTGCCCTCGGTGAAGGCCAGGCTGTAGCCGTAGACGGCCCACAGCACGACGATCAGCGAGAAGGTCACCATCACCTGCATCAGCACCGACAGCATGTTCTTGCTGCGGACCAGGCCGCCATAGAACAGCGCCAGGCCAGGCACGGTCATCAGGATGACCAGCAGGGTCGCGACAAACATCCAGGCGGTATCGCCCTTGTTCGGAGACGGTGCGGGAGCGGCAGCGGCCTCGGCGGGCTTGGCTTCTTCCGCAGGCTTGGCAGCGTCAGCCGGTGCAGCGGCCGCTTCGGCCGGCTTGGCGGCGTCGGCAGCGGGCGCCGCAGCAGGAGCGTCGGCGGGCTTGGCAGCCTCGGCCGGCGCGGCGGCAGCCGCCGCGGCGGGCGCTTCGGCCGGCTTGGGGGCGTCTTCGGCCATGGCGCTGAAGGCGCCGAAGGTCAGGCCTGCACCCAGCAGCAGGGTGGCGAGTAGCTTTTTCATGTTGGTGCTCTTTCTGATTCGGGTGCTGGGATCAGAGGGCTTCCTTGCCGGTCTCGCCGGTGCGGATGCGAACCACCTGTTCGAGGGAGGTGACGAAGATCTTCCCGTCGCCGATCTTTCCGGTGCGCGCGGCACCTTCGATGGCTTCGATCACGCGGTCGACCAGGCTGTCGTCGACCGCGGCTTCGATCTTGACCTTGGGCAGGAAGTCGACGACGTATTCGGCGCCGCGATAGAGCTCGGTGTGGCCCTTCTGGCGTCCGAAGCCCTTGACTTCGGTGACGGTGATGCCCTGCACGCCCATGCCGGAGAGCGCCTCGCGCACCTCGTCCAGCTTGAACGGCTTGATGATGGCGGAAACCATTTTCATGCTGTGTTACCTCTTCTTCGGTGGGATGGTGCCGGGCGGCAAGGCCTGGAGACACCACGGTTTGATGCAATCGCTGACAGGTCAATGCACGGACCGTGCCAGCCGGCCCCTCCCCTCGGTCTTCCGCATGGTTTACAGAGGGATACATCCCCCCGGGAGGGGCTGCGGTACGCCCCACCCCATGCCATGATTTCCGCGCGCCGGCCATCAGGCCGCACCAAACATGTGCACGGCGACCCGCAACCGGTCGCGCACCGAAACAGGGAGGAATGAGCAAATGGGTTTGTCATTGGTGCACAGCCGCGCGCTGATCGGGCTCGAAGCCCGGCCGGTGCAGGTCGAAGTCCATCTGGCCAACGGCCTGCCCAGCTTCACGCTGGTCGGCCTGGTCGACACCGAAGTCAAGGAAGCGCGCGAGCGCGTGCGATCAGCGATCGCCAACGCAGGGCTCGAATTCCCGAGCAACAAGCGCATCACCGTCAATCTCGCGCCGGCCGACCTGCCCAAGGACTCCGGTCGTTTCGACCTGCCGATCGCGCTGGGCATCCTAGCTGCGGCGGGCCAGATCGACAGCGCGAAGCTGGTCGGCTGGGAATTCGCGGGGGAGCTGTCGCTGGGCGGCGAGCTGCGGCCGGTGCGCGGCGCGCTGGCGATGAGCCTGGCGCTGCACCGCGGCGGTGAATCGGGCCGGCCCACCCGGCTGGTGCTGCCGCCGGGCAGTGCCGAAGAGGCCGCGCTGGTGCCGCAGGCCCAGGTGTTCCGCGCCCGCCACCTGCTGGACGTGGTCGCGCAGTTCCTGCCCGACGGGGCCAACGGCGCACCCGAGACCGTACCGGACGAAGCGGCCTGGGCGCGCCTGTCGCCGACGCCGCCCGGCTCGCGCGAAACCTACTCCGACCTGGCCGACGTCAAGGGGCAGGCGGCGGCACGGCGCGCGCTGGAGATTGCGGCCGCCGGGGGGCATTCCATCTTGATGCTTGGCCCGCCAGGTTCGGGCAAGAGCATGCTGGCCCAGCGCTTTGCCGGCCTGCTGCCGGCCATGGACACCGACGAGGCGCTGGAGTCGGCAGCCGTGGCCTCGCTGGCCGGCCGCTTCCATCCGGACCGCTGGGGTCTGCGCCCGACCTGCGCGCCGCACCACAGCGCCAGCGCGGTCGCGCTGGTCGGTGGTGGCTCACCGCCGAAACCTGGCGAAATTTCACTCGCGCACCACGGTGTGCTGTTTCTCGACGAGCTGCCAGAGTTCCCGCGCGCCGCGCTCGAAGCCCTGCGCGAACCGCTGGAGAGTGGCCACATCCGCATCTCGCGCGCGGCGATGCAAAGCGAATTTCCCGCACGGTTTCAGCTGGTGGCCGCGATGAATCCATGTCCCTGCGGCTTTCTCGGCCACCCGACCCAGCCCTGCCGCGACACGCCCGACCAGATCGCCCGCTACCAGGGGCGCCTGAGCGGCCCGCTGCTGGACCGCATCGACCTGCATGTGGAGGTACCCGCCCTGCCCGCCGACGAACTGCTCAAGCGTGGCGCCGGCGAAGCGAGTGCCACGGTGCGCGAGCGCGTGGTGGCGGCGCGTGCGCGCGCGCAGGCGCGCCAGGGCCACATCAACCAGAAGCTCTCGGGCCAGTCGCTGGACGAACATGCGCAGGTCGAACCGGCGGCCCTGAAGTTCCTGCAGACCGCCGCCGCGCGGCTGGGCTGGAGCGCGCGCAGCACGCACCGCGCCCTGCGCGTGGCGCGCACGATTGCCGACCTCGCGGGCAGTGAGTCGGTGGGCGTGGCGCAGATCGCCGAAGCGGTGCAGTACCGGCGGGCACTGCGGGCCGCGGGCTAGGTTTCGCGCGCCGGCTGTGGGCCTGAGCGGGGCGTGGTCAGCGGCGCTCGGCTTCCTGGCGCCGGGTCTCTTCCATCTGGCGGAAACGCACGCAGACCGGGTCGCTCGCGTAGCCCGGCTTGCCGCACTCGCGCATGCGGCAGAAATCGCGCGCGAACACGTTGCTGCTGCCCGCACACAGCTGGTCGACCGAGGGCGCGGCGGTCGGCGCCGGTGCCGCGGCCGGTGCGTTGGCCTGGGCAACGGCGGCGGGCGTGGCGGAAGCCGGGCTGGCGGCGGCGGCCAATGCGTCGGTGCGGCGGCGGGCTTCGTCGGCGCGTTGTTTCTCCTGGGCGACTTTCAGGCGTTGCTGTTCCAGCACCGCCGCGCGGGCACGGTCCTGGCGCTCCAGCATCTCGACCGACTGGTGCAGGCGGTCGACCGCGGCGGCCGACTCCGGTTCGGCGTTCGCGCTACCGCCAACGGGAGGATCCACCGGGCTGGCGGCGGGCACGGCCGTCAGCGGCTGCAGCGGTGCGTTCGCGGCGGCCGGTCCTCCCGCAGCAGCAGGGGCCGACACCGCAGGCCGGGCCGCGGCCTGGGCCGGCGCCGGGCTTTGCTGGCGCGCCCCGAGCCACCAGCCGACGCCCAGGGCCAGCACCGCACCCACGATGGCGGCGGTCCAGCGCGAGCGGGACGGGCTGCTGGCCGCACGTGCGGCCGCGGCCCGGCGCCGCCGCTCCCGCGGGTCCGCGGACGGATCGGCTTCGCCCGGCCGCTCCAGCGGTCGTGCGCATCCCCGGCAGAACCGGGCCTTGTCCCGGTTTTCCGCGCCACAGGACGGACACACAAGCGCCATGGATGCAGTGTTCAAGCAGGAGGGGAAAAGGGTTTTAGCACAACCCCTGTCAGAGACTGGGCCCCAGCCAGCGCCGCAGTTCGGACGCCTCGACACCGCTGCGCGCCGCCAGATCCTGCACCTGGTCGTCGCCGATCCTGCCGACGTTGAAGTAGGTGCTGTCCGGGTGCGCGAGATAGAAGCCGCTGACGCTGGCGGCCGGCGTCATGGCCAGGCTGTCGGTCAGCGCCATGCCAATCTCGTCGGCCTGCAGCAGCGCGAACATGGCGCGCTTGACCGAGTGGTCCGGGCAGGCCGGGTAGCCCGGCGCCGGGCGGATGCCCTGGTACTTCTCTTTGATCAGGTCTTCACCGGACAGCGCTTCGCCCGCCGCGTAGCCCCAGAGGTCGGTGCGCACGCGGTGGTGCATGCATTCGGCCATCGCCTCGGCCAGCCGGTCGGCCAGGGCCTTGAACAGGATCGCGCTGTAGTCGTCGTGCGCGGCCAGGAACTGCTGTTCCTTCTTCTCGGCGCCGACACCGGCCGTCACCGCGAACAGGCCCACGTAGTCGGCCGTGCCCGCCGGCGCCACGAAGTCGGCCAGGCAACGGCTGGGGCGCATGACGCCGTCAATCTCCTGCTTCTCGGTCTGCTGGCGCAGGCCGTGCCAGGTCAGCACCGGCTGCTGGCGCGCTTCGTCGGCGTAGAGCGCGATGTCGTCCGCGTTCACGCGGTTGGCCGGGTAGAGGCCGATCACCGCGTTCGCCGTCAGCCAGCGGCCGTCGACGATCTTCTTGAGCATGGCCTGCGCGTCGGCGAACACCTTGCGCGCCTGCTCACCGACCACCTCATCGTCGAGGATCGCCGGGTACGGGCCGGCCAGGTCCCAGGTCTGGAAGAACGGGCCCCAGTCGATGTACTTCGCGGCCTCGGCCAGATCGAAGTTCTTGAACACGCGGCGGCCAATGAAGCGGGGCGCGACCGGCGCGTGGGCAGTGAAGTCGACCGGTGTCGCATTGGCGCGGGCCTGGGCCAGCGGCCACAGCGGCACCTGCTTCTTGCTGGCGTGCTGCTGGCGCACCTTCTCGTAGTCGGCGTTGAGCTCGGCCAGGTACTGCACGCGGCCGTCGCCGATCAGGCCCTGCGCCACGCTCACGCTGCGCGAGGCGTCGGGCACGTAGACCACCGGTCCGGCGTAGTGCGGCGAGATCTTCACCGCCGTGTGCACCCGGCTGGTGGTCGCGCCGCCGATCAGCAGCGGAATGCCCTTCTCGCGGAAATGCGGGTCCTTCTGCATCTCGGCCGCCACCACCTGCATCTCTTCCAGGCTGGGCGTGATCAGGCCCGACAGACCCACGATGTCGGCGCCCTCTTCCTTGGCCTTCTTCAGGATGTCCTGCCAGGGCACCATCACGCCCATGTTCACGACCTCGAAGTTGTTGCACTGCAGGACCACCGTCACGATGTTCTTGCCGATGTCGTGCACGTCGCCCTTGACGGTCGCGATCACGATCTTGCCCTTGCTCTTCACGTCGCCGCCGGCCGCTTCGAGCTGGCGCTTTTCTTCCTCGATGTAGGGCAGCAGGTGGGCCACGGCCTGCTTCATCACGCGCGCGCTTTTCACCACCTGGGGCAGGAACATCTTGCCGGCGCCGAACAGGTCGCCGACCACGTTCATGCCGTCCATCAGCGGGCCTTCGATCACGTGCAGCGGGCGGCCGCCGGTGGCCTGGATCTCCTGCCACATCTCTTCGGTGTCTTCGCTGATGAACTCGTTCATGCCGCGCACCAGCGCGTGCGAGAGGCGCTCGCGGATCGGCAGCGCGCGCCATTCGTTCTTCTTGCTGTCGTCCTTGGCCGCACCCTTGGCGCTCTCGGCCACTTCCACCAGGCGCTCGCCGGCGTCCGGGCGGCGGTTGAGCACCACGTCTTCCACCCGCGCGCGCAGCTCGGGTTCGATCTCGTCGTAGACGCCGACCATGCCGGCGTTGACGATGCCCATGTCCATGCCCGCCTGGATGGCGTGGTACAGGAACACGGTGTGGATGGCCTCGCGCACCGGGTCGTTGCCACGGAAGCTGAACGACACGTTGGACACGCCGCCACTGACCTTGGCGCCCGGCAGGTGCTGCTTGATCCAGCGCGTGGCCTCGATGAAGTCGACCGCGTAGTTGTTGTGCTCTTCGATGCCGGTGGCGATGGCGAAGATGTTGGGGTCGAAGATGATGTCTTCGGGCGGGAAGCCCACTTCGTCGACCAGCACGCGGTAGGCGCGCTCGCAGATCTCGATCTTGCGTTCGTAGGTGTCGGCCTGGCCTTTTTCATCGAAGGCCATGACCACGGCGGCCGCGCCGTAGCGCTTGACCAGACCCGCCTGGCGCTTGAACTCGGCCACGCCCTCCTTCATCGAGATCGAGTTGACGATGCCCTTGCCCTGGATGCACTGCAGGCCGGCCTCGATCACGCTCCACTTCGAAGAGTCGATCATGATCGGCACGCGCGCGATGTCGGGCTCGCCCGCGATCAGGTTCAGGAAACGCACCATGGCGGCCTGGCTGTCGAGCATGGCCTCGTCCATGTTGATGTCGATCACCTGCGCACCGTTCTCGACCTGCTGGCGGGCCACGGCCAGCGCGTCCTCGTAGCGGCCTTCGAGGACCATGCGCGCGAACACCTTGGAACCCGTCACGTTGGTGCGCTCGCCGACGTTGACGAACAGGCTGCCCTCGCCGATGCGCAGCGGCTCCAGGCCGGACAGCAGCATGGGAGGAACGGAGACGGGGGTGGAGGCAGGAACTGCAGACATGGGGCTCACCAGGGTTGCGGACAGAAACTGGTGAGCGCCGTTGGAACCGGCCAGGCCGGCAGGGCGGTGGCCGCCCCTTGCCCCAAGCCTGACGCCGGTCGGAAACCGGCGCTGCAGCGCTCCTTGAGGGAGCGCAATTTTAGCGGCTGGCCTTGGCTTTCGCCGGGCGCTCGGCGCCGGCGGGTTCGGCCTGGTGCACCTTGGCAAAGGTCAGGATGACCTCGCGCACGATCTTGCGCTGCGGCGCCGGCAGGGAAAGGAATGCGTCGAAGGTTTCGCGCTCCACATGGCCGACCCCTTCGTCCCAGCGCTGGCGCCGCTCCTGCACCTGATGACGGACCGCCACCCCGAACCGCAGCACCTCCGGCTCCACCCCCAGCCAGTCGGCCAGCACCAGTAGCTTGTCCTGCGACGGGATCGCCTCGCCGCGCAACCAGCGCCGCACCCCCTGCAGCGTGACCGAGCGCCCCCAGTAGCGGGTGTTGAACTCGCGTTCGAGCACCACCGGGCGCAGCGGATAGCCGGCGCTCGTCATGGCGTCACGCAGGCGCCGGCCAAATTCGGTCTTTTCATCCATGAACACGAAGTTAAGTGTGGATTCTCCCTTGATTACACTTTTTGTTCTTTTCAGAATAAACTTTTTGTTCAATTCAGGGAGCAAGAAATGAACCGATCCATGTTGAACCGGCTGCCGGACATCGTCGCGCTGGCACGCCAGCGCGCCCGCGAGCTGTGGACCCACTCCACCCAGACCCGGACCTCGCACCGCCGCCCGGCCTGGTCCGTGGCCCGGCTGGCGGCCGAGACGGACGCCGGACACCGGGTGTCGCTGCTGTGCGGCGACGACCTCTCGGTGATGTCCGGCCTGTTGTCGGGCCAGGCGCAGGACGGCCCGCTGGCGGGCCGGGTGTCGCTGGTCTGGCTCTCGGACTGCGCGGCCCCTCCGCCGGACAGCCTGAACACCCCCACCAGCTCGATGCAGGCCCGCGTGCGCCGGCTGATCGAACTCTCCACCCGGCTGTTCCTCGCCCGCGACCTGCTCGTCGAACAGGGTGCCCTGGTCGTCACGGCGGACACCGACCCGGACCGTTGCGCCGAACGGCTGCTGGGCGCGGTGTTCGGTCACACCCGGGCGCTGCCCCCCGGCAAGAACCCCCCTTCGAGCGCACGCGCCTACCTCGCCGGCACGGCGGTGCCGAAGAACCTGTCTGTCGGGTCGGGGCCGACGCTGCTGGGTGACCTGGTCCGCGCGTGCACCGGCCGCGACGACCACGTGCTGGTGATGGGCGCCCAGCCGGCCTGCGCGGTCTGGGTCGCGTCCCTGGAACGGCGCTGGGTGCTGGCGCAGTCCCAGCCGCTGACCTTTTCCGTGCTGCGCGAACACATCATTGCCCGGCAGCTGGACCTGGCCCAGCGCCGGCTCACCAGCGAATCGCCGCGCGAATGGGCCGGCGGCCCCCTCAGCCCCGCGCGTCGAACGCCGTGATCGCGCGCGCCACCTGGCCGATCGGCAGCACGTCGTCGACCGCGCCCAGCGCCACCGCTTCCTTGGGCATGCCGTAGACCACGCAGCTGGCCTCGTCCTGCGCCAGCGTGCGGGCGCCCAGGTCGTGCAGCAGCTTCATGCCGCGCGCGCCGTCGTCCCCCATGCCGGTGAGGATAATCGCCAGCGCGTCGCGTCCGGCGCAATCGGCGGCCGAGCGGAACAGCACGTCCACCGAGGGCTTGTGGCGGTTGACCGGCGGACCGTCGGCGACCGCCACGAAGTACTGGCCGGCGTTCTTGCGCAGCTGCATGTGGCGCCCGCCCGGCGCGATCAGCACCACGCCGCGTTCGAGCCGGTCGCCGTCGCGCGCCTCGCGCACCTGCACCGCGCACAGGCCGTCCAGCCGCTGCGCGTACATCGCCGTGAATTTTTCGGGCATGTGCAGCACGATCGCCATGCCCGGGCTGTCGCCAGGCAATGCGACCAGCACCGATTCGATGGCCTGCGTGCCGCCGGTGGAGGCACCGAGCACGATGGGCTTGTTGACCGAGAGCGCGTGCAGGCCGGCCAGCGGCGGACGGGACGCCGCGGCCTGCGGGCGCTCGGCGGGCGCCGTCGCGCGGCGGGGGTGCGAGCGGGCCGCGGTCTTGAGCGTCTGCAGCAACTCGCGGCGCGATTCTTCGAGGAACTGCTTGAGCCCCAGCCGCGGCTTGGCCACCACCGCCACGGCGCCGGCTGCCAGCGCGTCCAGCGCCATGCGGCTGCCGTCGGTGGTGAGCGTCGAGCAGATCACGGTCGGGATCGGCGACTCCTCCATGATCTGGCGCAGGAAGGTCAGGCCGTCCATGCCGGGCATCTCGATGTCCAGCAGCAGCACGTCGGGCCGGTTCTTGCGGATCGCGGGACCGGCGATCAGCGGGTTGGGCGCGCTGCCCACGAGTTCGATGGCGGGATCGTCCTTGATCAGGTGCATCAGGGTCTGCCGCACCACCGCCGAGTCGTCCACCACATAGACTTTGATGCTCATGAGTCGCTTTCAGACCGGCACCTGGCGGACCTCGGGCGCGTCCGCACCCACCGTCCAGCGCAGCCGCCGGTACACCTTCCCACCCAGGTCCTGTCCCACCACGCGCACACCGTGTTCGCGCAGCGTGCTCAGCGTCCACAGGGCATTCGCCTCGCCGACATGCGGCTGGGTGATCAGGCCCGGAAACATGTTGCCACCGCCGTACACATAGGCCTCGCACAAGCGCAGGCTGATGCCGCGCGCCAGCAGCAGCCGGTCCATCGCCTCGATCGCCACCGAGCCGTAGGAGGTGCTGGATTTCTCGTGCGAGAGCGGCGGCTTGCTGTGCACGATGTGGCACATCACGCCGATGGTGCGCCGCGGGTCGGTGAGGATGATGGCCACACAGGACCCGAGCAGGGTGTGGAGCACCTCGCCCCGCTCGGCGCAGGCGACGTCGCCCGGATGCAGGGTGCGCACCAGGTCGGGCGGCGGCCGCGTCATCGGCACGGTCAGCGTGCTCACCGGTTGCGTGGCGGCGAATTTCATGCGTTCAGCTTGCGAAAGGCACCCGGCGCCATGGCCTGCAGCGGTGTCTGGCAAGGCACCCGTCCCTCGGCGGTACCGATGAAGAACAGGCCGCCCGGGCGCAGGTGCGTCAGCACGCGGTCGACCACCGCGCTCTTGGTGGGCGGGTCGAAATAGATCAGCACATTGCGCAGGAACACCACGTCGAAAGGCCCCAGGCCGGTGATCGGCTGGCACAGGTTGACCTGGCCGAAACGCACATGCTCGCGCAGCTTGTCCTTGATCTGGACCAGGCCCTCGGCATCGCCCTCGCCGCGCAGGCAGTGGCGCTTGAGGCGCTCCGGCGACACATGGCGCAACCGGTCTTCGGGGTAGATGCCCTGGGTCGCGCTGCGCAGCACGCGGTCGCTGATGTCGGTGCCCAGGATGTTCCAGTCCGCGCCCACATGGCCCCTGGCCTGCAGGTCGGCCAGCAGCATGGCGGTGCTGTAGGCCTCGTCGCCGAACGAAGAGGCCGCGCTCCAGACCGCCAGCGATGGCGGCCGGGTCGCGACCAGCTCGCGCTCCAGCAGGTCAAAGTGCGCCTGCTCGCGGAAGAAGTAGGTCTCGTTGGTGGTCAGCAGGTCGATCGCGACCTGCAGTTCGCCCTGGTCGTCGTTGCTGGTGATCAGGGCGGCGTAGGCGGCGTAGCCCGTCAGGCCCAGGCGCTGGATGCGCGGCGCCAGGCGCGACGACACCAGCGGGCGCTTGGACTCGGAGAACGACAGGCCGCAGACCTCGTACATCAGGCCCGTGATCTGGCGGTAGCTGCGATCGCACAACGGGGTCATGGACGTGCCTTTGCCCTGCGGACGGCGGCGCGCGCTGGCTGGCGGACGGGGCTCATGCCGCCTCCGTCTGCTGGGCGGCTTCGCAGAGTTGCGCCATCTCGTTGATGTCGAAGGCCTTGTCCGGGTCCAGGATGATGACGAAGCGCTCGGCGAGCTTGCCCATGCCCTGGATGAAATCGCGCCGCACGGCGGAGCCGAAGCTCGGCGGCGGCTCGATCTGGCCGGCCGGGATCTCGATCACCTCGCTGACCGCGTCGACCAGCAGACCGAGCTCGACCCGTTCGCCCTCGCGCACCGCGTCGAAGATGACGATGCAGGTCTTCTTGCCGATCTGTGCGGCCGCGTGGCCGAAACGCGCGTGCAGGTCGATCACCGGCACCACGGCGCCGCGCAGGTTGATCACGCCGCGCACGAAGCCGGGCATGAGCGGCACGGTGGTCATGGGGCCGACCTGGATGATTTCGCGCACGGTGCGGATGTCCATCGCAAAGACCTCCTTGCCGAGCAGGAAGGTCAGGAACTGGGCAGCGCCTTCGGCGGCCTCGGTGCTCTGGGTGGCCATGGAGGGCTCCGGTCAGTAGGGGCGGAAGTTGGCGGTGCCGGTGCGCGGCACCGGCGCGCCAGCCACCGCGGCCATGCGCAGGTTCGAGCCCGCGGCCTTGCGGCGCTGCGCCGGCTCGGGCGCGCCACGGTGCACCACCGCCTCGTGGTCGCCGGCGCCGAAGAAGGCCACCGCCTGCTGCAGTTGCTCGGCCTGGCCGGACAGTTCTTCGGAGGTCGCCGCGAGTTCCTCGGAAGCCGAGGCGTTCTGCTGCGTGGCCTTGCTGAGCTGTCCCATGGCGCCGCCGATCTGGGTGACCGTCTGGCTCTGTTCGCTGGACGCGGCGGCGATCTCCTGCACCAGCTCCGAGGTGCGCTGGATCGAGGGCACGATCTCGCCCAGCAGCTTGCCGGCGCGCTCGGCCGTGTCCACGGAGTTGCCGGCGAGGTCGCCGATCTCCTTGGCTGCTTCCTGGCTGCGTTCGGCCAGCTTGCGCACCTCGGCGGCCACCACCGCGAAGCCCTTGCCGTGTTCGCCGGCGCGCGCCGCTTCGATCGCGGCGTTGAGCGCCAGCAGGTTGGTCTGGTAGGCGATGTCGTCGACGATGCTGATCTTGGCGGCGATCTGCTTCATCGCCTGCACGGTCTGGGTGACGGCCTGGCCGCCGTCGCCGGCTTCCTTGCTGGCCTTGGTGGCCATGCCGTCGGTGACGCGGGCGTTGTCGCTGTTCTGCGAGATCGAGGCCGACATGAGTTCGATGGAGGCCGTCGTCTCTTCGACCGACGAGGCCTGCTCGCTGGCGGCCTGCGACAGGCTCTGCGCCGTGGCGCTGACCTGGTTGGCCGCGCCGGTCAGCGCGTCGGCGGCGGAGCGCACCTCTTCGATGATGCCGGCGAGCTTCTCGCAGCTGGCGTTGGCGTCCTGCTTGACCTGGTCGAAGGTGCCCGCCGCCACGCGCACGATGCGCTGGGACAGGTCGCCATTGGCCAGGCCGGAGAACACGCGGCCCACGTCGTCCACGATCGCGGCCAGCGTCTCGCTGGTGGCGTTGGCGTCGTCCTTGACCTGGCCGAACGTGCCGCTGTAGTCGCGGGTGATGCGTTGCGTCAGGTCGCCGTTGGCCAGTGCGCCGAACACGCGGCCCACGTCCTCGAAGATCACCGAGGTGGTTTCCATCAGGCCGTTGACGCCTTCGCACAGCACGGCGATCGGGCCCGACTTGCCTTCCATGGGAATGCGCTGCGACAGGTCGCCGTTGCGCGCGGCCGTGGCCACCTGCTGGGCCTGCTCGACCGCGTTCTCCAGCATGGTCTTGGCCTTGACCTGCTCGGTCACGTCGGTGGCGATCTTGACGATCTTCACCACGCGCCCCATTTCGTCGTTGACCGGCGCGTAGACGGCCTGGATCCAGACGTCCTGCCCGGTCTTGGTGAGGCGCCGGAACACGTCGCTCTGCGCCTTGCCGGCGTTGAGGTCGCGCCAGAACTGGGCATAGGCCGGCGAGGCCACCTGGGCCGGGTCGACGAACATGCGGTGGTGCCGGCCCACCACCTCTTCGCTGCGGTAGCCCATGACCTGCAGGAAGTTCTGGTTGGCGCTGAGCACATGGCCGCCCAGGTCGAACTCGATGTAGGCGTAGGAGTTGTCGATGGCGGCCAGGATGCCGCGCGCGTTCTGGCGCTCGATCTCGGTCGCCGTGATGTCGTAGCGCACGCCCAGGTACTTCATCGGCTTGCCGTTCTCGCCCAGGATGGGCGCGATCACCGCGTCCACGTAGTACGGCGTGCCGTCCTTGGCGCGGTTCTTGACGACGCCGCGGAAGATCTGGCCGCGCCCGATGGTGGACCACATCTGCTTGAACACGTCCTTGGGCATGTCGGGGTGCCGGGTGGTGTTGTGCGGCTGGCCGATCAGCTCCTCACGCGAGTACTTCGAGACCTCGATGAACTTCTCGTTGATCGAGAGGATGTCGCCCTTCTTGTCGGCCTCCGAGACGATGCTGGTCTCGTTCATGATGTCCGTGCGGACCTTGAGCTCGGACTCGACCGCGTCGAGCCGGGCCTTCACGTCGGCCAGCGCGGCCTCGGCGGAGGCACGGGCGCGCGACTGCTGGTCCAGTGCTTCGCTCAGCTGCGCGAGTTCGTTGCCTGCGACGAGCTGGGCAATCCAGGAGGTGTTGGACTGTGTCATGTTGGTGTCCTTCAAAAGTTGGCAGGAGCCGCAGGGTTGAAACGTTGGGGGGAGCGGGAAAGCTGGCGGAGCGGGTCTGGCGGGTTCGACGCCAGCTGACTCAGGGACGACACGTCGAAGATCAGTGCCACGTCGCCGTTGCCGAGAATGGAAGAGCCCGACATGCCACGCAGGCTGCGGAACATGCGGCCCAGCGGCTTGATCACAGTCTGGTGCTGGCCGAGCAGCTGGTCGACCAGCACGCCAAAGCGCTGGCCGCCGGACTGGATGACGACCACGCTCACGCGCTCGGGCTCGGGGGAGTCGAGCGCATACAGGGTGCGCAGGCTCACCACCGGCAGCACCTGGCCGCGCAGTTCGACCACGCCGCGTCCGCTGGCGTCCATGCCGGTGGTGGTGGACCGGTTCTCGATCACCTCGACCACCGCGTCGAGCGGGAAGATGAAACGGGAGGCGCCCACGCCGATCAGGAAGCCGTCGATGATGGCCAGCGTCAGCGGCAGGCGGATCTCGATGGTCGAGCCCTGCCCTTCTTCGCTGCTGAGCTGCACCGAGCCGCGCAGGGCTTCGATGTTGCGGCGCACGACGTCCATGCCGACGCCGCGGCCGCTGAGGTTGGTGATCTTCTCGGCGGTGGAAAAACCGGGCTCGAAGATCAGCTTGAGGATGTCGGCGTCCGGCGGCACCACCCCTTCTTCCAGCAGGCCACGCTCCCAGGCGCGGGCCAGCACCTTGTCGCGCCGCACGCCGCGGCCGTCGTCGGTGATGCGGATCAGGATGCTGCCGGACTCGTGGCAGGCCGAGAGGATCAGCTTGCCCTGCGCCGGCTTGCCGGCGGCGAGGCGCTGTTCGGGCGTTTCCAGCCCGTGGTCCAGCCCGTTGCGCACCAGGTGCATCAGCGGGTCGGCGATGCGCTCGACCACCGACTTGTCCAGCTCGGTGTCGCCGCCGACGATCTCCAGCGCCACGTCCTTGCCCAGCTCGGCCGCGGTGTCGCGCACCACGCGGCGAAAGCGCGAGAAGGTCTCGCCGATGGGCACCATGCGCAGCTGCAGCGTGCCGTTGCGGATTTCTTCGATCAGGCGGCTGATCTGGTCGTTGGCCTCGATCAACGAGCCCTGGCGCGACTGGCGCGCCAGCAGCGAGGCACCGGCGCCCGCGATCACCAGCTCGCCCAGCAGGTTGATCACGGCATCGAGCCGGTCGGCCTGCACGCGGATGAAGCGCTGGTCGTCGACCGCCGTGGCGCCGGCTTCGCGGGCCTTCGCCGGAGCCGGGGCGGCCCGGGGCGCGGTGACCGCGGCCTCCTCCACCACCGCGGCAGCGGCGGGCGGGGTGATCGCCAGCCGGCAGTCTTCGCGCACGAAGGTAAAGGCGGATTCGATGGCGTCCTGGTCCGACGCCGTGACCAGGTCAAAGTCGAAGGCGAGGTGGCAGCTCTCGGGGTCCAGCGCGTCCAGCCCCGGCACGGCCGTGGTGTCGCAGGCGATGCGGGAGATGTCGCCCATGCCGCGCACGTAGTTCAGCACCGCCAGCGGGTCCATGCCGTTGCGGAAGGTGTCGGCCAGGAAGGCCACGGACACCTGCCACGTCTGGTCGCTCCCCGTGGCGCCCGGCGCCCCGGCGGCGGCCACGGGTGCCGCGGCGGCGGTGGCGGTGTCGCCGCTGAAGGCCTGCAGCCTCGCTTCCAGGTCGGCCCGCACAGCCACGGCCTCGCCGTCGGCCTGCGCCTGGGTCTGCGCCAGGACGATCAGGGCCCGGATCTGGTCGTTGCACTGCAGCAGCAGCGTGCTCATGGCCGGGGTCAGCGTCACGGCGCCGTCGCGCAGGCGGTCGAGCAGGGTTTCGACGTGGTGCGTGAACGCCACCACCTCGTCCAGGCCGAAGATGCCGGCCGAGCCCTTGACGGTGTGCGCGCAGCGGAACAGCGCGCCCAGCAGGTCCTGGCTGCCGGGCTCGTCCTCCAGCTGCAGCAGCAGCTGTTCGAGCATCTCCAGCTGCTCGCTGGCCTCGCTGACGAAGGCCGGCAGCGCCTCGGCGATGAAGCTGTTGTCTTCCTGCTGGCTCATGCCACGGCTCCTTCCAGGGTGCAGGCCTCGAGCCAGCCGGTCAGGCCGAGCGCGGCACAGGCCTCGCCCAGCGCGGCGCTGGGCTGCAGCAGTTGCAGGGGCTGGCCTTGCTGCGACAGGGTGTGCGCCAGCGCAACCAGCAATTGCACGCCCGCCGCGTCGATCTGGTCCACGGCATGGGCGTCGAGCAGCCAGCGGTCGCCGCCGGTGTCGCGGTCGGCCTGGGCCTCGCTCATCCAGGCCAGGCACTGGCCCCGGAGCTCACCCACGGTGTAGATGGTCACTTCGGCGGGGAGGGCATGCGTCGTCATGTGGCGCTCCTCAGGGCAGGATGAGCTTGGACACCGCGTCCAGCAGCTGCGGCGGGTTGAAGGGCTTGACGATCCAGGCTTTCGCGCCGGCCGCCCTGCCCTGCTCCTTCTTGGCGTCCTGGCCTTCGGTGGTCAGCATGACCACCGGCGTGAATTTGTGGCGCGGGTGCTTCTTGACCTCGGTGACGAAGGCGATGCCGTCCATGTTGGGCATGTTCACGTCGCTGACGATCAGGTGCACCTTGCCCGCCTTCTCCAGCTGGGCCAGTCCTTCCTTGCCGTCGCCGGCTTCGAGCACGTCGTAGCCGGCGCGGGTCAGGGCCAGCTTCACCACCGTGCGCAGGGAACTCGAGTCGTCGACGATCAATATGGTCTTGGCCATGTGAACACTCCCGGAAGTCAGAAAAAGGTGGTTTCGCTGCTGCCAGCGGCGGCGGCGGGCGCGGAAGAGCCCCCGGCGCTGACGGTGCGTTGTTCGTCGGTGGTGTAGCCCGCGGTCAGCAAGGCCTCCCACTCGGCCGTGTCGGGGATGTGGCCGGTCGCCGCGGCGGCCTGCAGGCGCTGCGCGGCCTCGACCATGGACTGGCGCACCTGGTCCAGGATCTGGTGCACACGGTCCTGGAACTGGAAGGCGATCATGAGTTGTTCGACCTGCGCCTTGACCATGGCGCCGCGTTCGCGCAGCTCGGCCGCGCGCTGGTGCAGCCCGCCGATCGCTCCGTGCATCTGCCCGATCACGTCGTTGACGATCTGGCCCGAGGACTGCACCGACTGCAGGTCGCTGTGGGTCTGCTGGTCGGCATCGCGCAGCACCGCATGCATGTGCGTGCCAAAGCGCTCCACCTGGTCGCCGATGTTCTTGCCGGTGGTGCCCGATTCGGTGGACAGACGCCGCACTTCGGCCGCGACCACCGAAAAGCCGCGCCCGCTTTCGCCGGCACGGGCCGCCTCGATGGCGGCGTTGATCGACAGCAGGTTGGTCTGGCGCGCGAGCTTGCTGACGTCTTCGGCCATCAGCGCCAGGCTCTCCGACGCGTTGGAGAGCGAGCGCACCGAGCCGAGCATGCGGTCGCGCGACTCGACAAATCCGGAGAAACGGGTCAGCAGTTCGCGCAGGCGCGTCTCGCAGTCGGCCAGCGTGTCGGCGCGGCTCTCGACCTCGCTGGCGGAAACGTCCCCGCCCTGGTCCGGGGCCACGATCGCATCCAGCTCCTGC
Source organism: Hydrogenophaga sedimenti (assembly GCF_051857515.1). Taxonomy (NCBI): domain Bacteria; kingdom Pseudomonadati; phylum Pseudomonadota; class Betaproteobacteria; order Burkholderiales; family Comamonadaceae; genus Hydrogenophaga; species Hydrogenophaga sedimenti. The sequence goes on along the minus strand of NZ_JBPZHA010000008.1, from coordinate 67,377 downwards.
AGGATGGTGGTGAAGCCGTCCAGCAGGGTCTGCGTTGCCGCGTGCATCTGCTCCTGCGCCGTGCCCAGGTGGGTCGACCAGAGCTGCGAGGCCTGACCCAGGCGCACGGCCACCGTTTCCAGGACGGGGTCGGTGGCGGGTCGTGACGAGGCGGGCAGCAGGCGGGCGAATGGCTGCATCAGCCAGGCGCCCAGTCCAGAAGGCCGGTCGGCCTGCACGGCCTGGGGGTGCAACAGGACACTCATACCAAGGTGCTCACAGTGAAAGAGTGGAGGCATCCCTTGCGATGAAAGTCCTCACTCGCATCGCTGGATTGCCGGTTTCTTCACTATCGGCCCGAATCCACGGACCTTAAGCACGGAAAAGCGGGATCAATCCCGCCTTGCAGGCGCCGCCGGGGCTCAGGTGGCCGCGCGGATCGGCACCGTGCGGCGTGCCGGCGGTTCGGCCCGGGCGCGCAGCTGGCCGCAGCCGCCGTCCACGTCCTGTCCGGCCGACTGGCGCAGCTTGGTCAGGATGTGGCGCCGGTGCAGTCGGCGCGCGATGTCGGCCGCCTTCTCCCAGCTCGGGCGCACGAAGGGCATGCCTTCGGTGGTGTTGTAGGGGATCAGGTTGAGGATGGCGTACTTGCCCGTGAGCAGGCGCACGAGGCCCTCGATCTCGTCGTCGCCGTCGTTCACGCCGTCCAGCAGCGTCCACTGGTATTGAATGGGGTAGCCGGTGGCGCGGGCGTAGGCCTCGCCGGCCTCGACCAGTTCTTCGGGCGAGAGCAGCGGCGCGCGCGGCAGCAGCTCCCGGCGCAGGTCGGCCTTGGTGGTGTGCAGCGACAGGGCCAGCGCCGGCTTGACCGGGCTGCGCGGCAATTCCTCGAACACGCGCAGATCGCCCACGGTGGAGAACACCAGGTTCTTGTGGCCGATGTTGCCGGCCGTGCCCAGCAGTTCGATCGCCTCCATCACGTTGTCCAGGTTGTGGGCCGGCTCGCCCATGCCCATGAACACCACCTTCCTGACCGGCCGGCGCGTGCGCGCCAGCGCCACCTGGGCCACGATCTCGGCGCTGCCGACCTGGCGGATCAGGCCCGTGGTGCCGGTCATGCAGAAGCGGCAGCCCACCGCGCAGCCGACCTGGGTCGAGACGCACAGGCCGGGCGTGCGGTCGGGCAGCAGCAGCACGCTCTCCACCAGCTGCCCGTCGCCCAGCCTGACCAGCAGGCGTTCCGACCCGTCGTCGCCCGGGTGGGCCGATGCGAGCTGCGCCAGGCCCGCCAGCTCGGCTTCGAGCGCCGGCAGCGCGGCCCGCAGCGTGGCCGGCAGGAAGTGTTCGATCTGCCGCTTGCCCGCGGTCTGCGGCAGGGCCTGGCTCCAGAGGCGGAGCACGCGGAACTCGTGTTTGGGCAGGGCGCCGAGCGCGCGCAGGCGCTCGCGCAGGTCATGGATACGCATCCCCGGATTGTCCCTGACGGTGTTGCAAAACGCCGCCTCACCCCACAATGGGCCTCCAAAGGAGACTCCCCCGATGAAGTCCGTGCAATTCATCCAGCGCAACACGCAGGGCCACTGGGTCGGCGACGGTTTTCCGGTGCGCACCCTGTTCTCGTACCACGACGACCCCGTCGCGTTCTCGCCCTTTCTGATGCTCGACTACGGCGGCCCGGTGGTCTTCGATCCGACCACGAAGCGCCGCGGCGTCGGCGCGCACCCGCACCGCGGGTTCGAGACCGTGACCATCGTCTACGACGGCGAGGTCACGCACCGCGACTCGGCCGGCGGCGGCGGCACCATCGGCCCGGGCGAGGTGCAGTGGATGACCGCCGCGGGCGGCATCGTGCACGAGGAGTTCCACAGCGAGGCCTTCGCGCGCACGGGCGGCCCGTTCCGCATGGTGCAGCTCTGGGTGAACCTGCCGGCGCGCGACAAGATGGCGCCGCCGGGTTACCAGGGCATCGCCGCCGCGCAGATCCCGACGCTGGCGCTGAAGGACCTCCATGGTGTCGACGCCGGCACGGTGCGCCCCATCGCGGGCACGTTCGACGGCGCCGGCGGCCCGGCGAAGACCTTCACCCCCATGCAGGTCTGGGACGTGCAGCTCAAGGCCGGCCACACCGTCACCCTGCCCGCGCCCGAAGGGCACACCACGGTGCCGCTGGTCTACCAGGGCCGGGTGAAGACCCAGGATGGCCAGGAGGCCGGCGACGCGGAGATGATCGTCTACACACGGGCCGGCGAAGGCGTGGTGCTCACCGCCCTGGCCGACACCACGCTGCTGTGGCTGTGCGGCGAACCGATCGACGAACCGGTGGTCGGTTATGGTCCGTTCGTGATGAACACGCCGCAGGAGATCCAGCAGGCCTTCGTGGATTTCCAGTCCGGAAGCATGGGGAGGCTCTGACATGCTGGAAATGGTGATCAACGCCCGCGCGGGCGACCTGGGCCACGGCCTGACGGTGCGGCGCGTGCTGCCCTACGCGAAGCGGCGCCACGTCGGGCCCTTCGTCTTCCTCGACCACGCCGGCCCGGTGACGCTGGCGCCCGAACACGTGCGCGCCGCCGATGTGCGGCCGCACCCGCACATCGGCCTCTCGACCGTGAGCTACCTGCTCAGCGGCCAGATCACCCACCGCGACAGCCTGGGCATCCGGCAGGATATCCGCCCCGGCGACGTGAACTGGATGACCGCCGGCCGCGGCATCAGCCACTCCGAGCGCTTCACCCACCCCGAGTCGTTCGCCGGCGGCGGGCTGGAGCTGATGCAGTTCTGGGTCGCGCTGCCCGAGGCCGACGAAGAGTGCGAACCGGCCTTCACCCACTACGAACAGGCGGTGCTGCCCACCATGAAGCGCGACGGTGTCTGGCTGCGCGTGTTCGCAGGCCGCGCCTACGGCCTGAGCAGCCCGGTGCGCACCCATTCGCCGCTGTTCGCGCTGCACGCGCAATGCCCGGCGGGCAGCACGCTGCCGCTGCCGGTGGGCCACCCCGAACAGGCGGTGTATGTCGCCCGCGGCGAGGTCTGGCACGCCGGCCAGGTGTACGCCCCGGGCCAGCTGCTGGTGTTCACCGGCGACGAGCCGGCCTCGGTCACCGTCCGCAGCGATGCCACGCTGATGCTGTTCGGCGGCGAGCCGCTGGGCGAGCGCCACATGTTCTGGAACTTCGTGTCCTCGCGCAAGGAGCGCATCGAACAGGCCAAGCAGGACTGGGCCGAAGGCCGCTTCGCGTTGCCGCCCGACGATCACGCCGAGTGGATTCCGCTGCCCGGTTGATGCGCCGCCCGTGCAGGGCACGCATCCGGACGCCGCGCGAGTGAGATTGGTCACGGCGCGGCGCGCCATCCCGCGTCACAATGCGCGAATGTCCCTGTTCGACAAACTGTTTTCCGGGCGCCCCGAAGACGCGCCCGAGTCGCGCCTGCCCAGCGAGCGGCTGGCGGCCGTGGCCGGCTCTTCGGCCGCGCACGACGCCGCGCTCTGGCTGCGCGCGCCGACCGCGCTGGCCCAGCTGAACGAAGAAGACGCCCTGGCGGTGGTCGGTTTCATGCGGCCCCGCCGCTTCTCGTCGGGCACCACCCTGATCCGCCAGGGCGAAACCGGCGACACCGGTTTCATGGTGCTGGTGCTCAACGGCGAGGTGACGGTCGAGTCGCAGCAGGCCAGCCGCACCGGCCCGGTCACGCTCAGCGTGCTCGGCCCCGGCAGCCTGATCGGCGAGATGGCCCTGGTCGACGGCGAAGCCCGCTCGGCCACCTGCACGGCGAGCACCGATGTCTCCTGCGCCGTGCTGACCCGCGACGCGCTGGTCGCCCTGATCGCCGAGCAGCCCGCGACCGGCGCCAAGCTCATGACCGCGATCGCGCTGCGCCTGGCCGAACGGCTGCGCGAAGCCAGCATCAAGCTGCAGGTGCACGCCAAGCTGGTGCGCACCCTGCAGCAGGAGATCGACGTCCTGATGCCGACGCCGGACAAGCACAAGTAGGCACCGCCCGCGCGCCGCCTCAGGTCGCGGTGAGCTTGAACACCTGCACCGCTTCCAGCAGGTGCTTGGCCTGGTCGCGCAGGCTCGCGGCCGCCGCCGCCGACTGCTCGACCAGCGCCGAGTTCTGCTGCGTCATCTGGTCGAGGTTGGCCACCGCGAGATTGACCTCGCCCACCCCGGTCGCCTGCTCCTGGTTGGCCTGGCGCATGGTGCCCACCAGTTCGTTGACGCGCTGCACCGAGGCCACGATGTCGTGCATGGCCTGACCGGCGCGGCCGACCAGGGCGCCGCCCGCGTCGATGCGGTCGACCGATTCGCCGATCAGCCCCTTGATCTCGCGCGCGGCTTCGGCCGAGCGGGTCGCCAGCGTGCGCACCTCGGCCGCCACCACCGCGAAACCGCGGCCGTGTTCGCCCGCGCGGGCCGCCTCGACCGCCGCGTTGAGCGCCAGGATGTTGGTCTGGAAGGCGATGCCGTCGATCACGCCGGTGATGTCGGCGATGCGGCGCGAGGAATCGGTGATGCGCTCCATGGTCGTGACCACCTCGGCCACCACCTGGCGCCCGTCCTGCGCGGTGAGCGCCGCGGTGTGCGAGATCTCGCCGGCCTGGTTGGCCGCCGCGGCATTGCGCGTCACCGTGTCGTTGATCTCGGCCATGGCTGCGGCCGTCTGCTCCAGGTTCGAGGCGGTCTGCTCGGTGCGGCCCGACAGGTCCTGGTTGCCGGCAGCGATTTCCGAGGCCGCGTTTTCCATGCTGTGCGCCGACTCCTGCACCATGCCGACCATGCGCCGCAGGTTGACGGTCATGTCGGCCATCGAGGTCATCAGCTGGCCCACCTCGTCGTGGCCGCTGCGCACCTTGATCTCCTGGCTGATGTCGCCCTGGGCGATGGCACGCGCGACGCGGTTGGCCTTGTTCAGCCCCTTGACGATGGAGCGCGTGATGCTGCGCGTGAGCGCCAGGGTCAGCAGCACCGCGATGGCCACGACCGCCGCCAGGCGCCGGATGTACTGCATCAGCTCGGCGTTCAGGTCGTCGACGTAGATGCCCGAGCCGATCACCCAGCCCCAGGGCTCGAAGCCCTTCACGAACGACAGCTTCTCGACCGGTTTTTCCTGCCCCGGCTTGGGCCAGAGGTAGGGCACGAAACCTTCCTTCTCCGCCTTGACCTTGTCGACGAAGGCCACGAACAGCGGCAGGCCGTTCGGGTCTTTGGTGCCGGTGACGTCCTTGCCGTCGAGTTCGGGCTTGATCGGGTGCATCACGACACGCGGCTGCATGTCGTTGATCCAGAAATACTCGCCGCCTTCGTAACGCAGCCGGGAAATCATGCCCTTGGCCAGCGCCTGGGCCGCGGCGCGGTCCATGCGGCCCGCCGTTTCCTGCCCGTGCGCCCAGACCAGGATGCCGTGCGCCACCTCGACCGTGTGGCGGGTGGCCCGCTGGCGCGTTTCATACCCGCGCTGATAGGCGTCGTGGCCCTGCCAGACCGCCATCGCCAGCAGCGAGCCGATGCCCAGCAAGGCCATGAAACGCAACTTGGCCACGATGGACCAACGCTGGAACCAGTAGTGCATGAACACAACCCCCTGAAGGATTCGACCGGGAAGGCACCAGTCTGGTGCTTTCTACCTATCCGGTATCGGCCGATCAGGCGGGGGATTGAGGGCCAGTTGCGGCCCTCGATCCCCGCGGCTCAGGATGCCGGTGCGGTCCTGGAACTCCAGACCATGGTCACGGCCAGGATGCCGATCACCACGCCCAGCGACACCCCCACCGGGATCTTGTACACGTCGATCAGCACCATCTTGCTGCCGATGAACACTAGGATCAGGGCCAGACCGTAGTTCAGCAGGTGGAAGCGGCTGGCCGCGGCCTGCAGCAGGAAGAACATCGCGCGCAGCCCCAGGATGGCGAACACGTTGCTGGTCAGCACGATGAACGGGTCGCCGGTGATGGCGAAGATGGCCGGGATCGAGTCCACCGCGAAGATCACGTCGGTCAGGCCCACCATGGCGATCACCATCAGCAGCGGGGTGGCGATGCGCTTGCCGTTCTCGACCGTCCAGAACTTCTCGCCGTCGTAGTGCTGGCTGACCGGCATGAGCTTGCGCAGCAGCTTCAGGGCCGGGTTGTCGTTGAGGTCGGACTCCTTGCCCGCGGCCCACCACATCTTCACGCCGGTCAGGATCAGGAAGGCGCCGAACAGATAGAGGATCCAGTGGAACTGGGCCAGCAGCCAGCCACCGAGCAGGATCATCACCGTGCGCAGCACGATGGCGCCCACGATGCCGATCATCAGCACCCGCTTCTGGTAGGCCGCCGGCACCGCGAAGTAGGTGAAGATCAGCAGGAAGACGAAGATGTTGTCCACCGCCAGGCTCTTCTCGATCAGGTAGCCGGTGAGGAATTCCAGCGACTTCTCGTTGGCCAGCGCGGTCGACCCGGTCGTGTCCCGGACCGCCCACCACAGCAGGCCGTTGAAGACGAAGCTCAGCGCCACCCAGATCACCGACCAGCGCAGCGCCTCCGGCACGCCCACGGCATGGGCGCCCTGCTTCCTGAGCACGACGAAGTCGACGAACAGCGACGCCAGCACGAAGCCGGCGAACACGAGCCAGAGCCACAGGGGGGCGATGGTTTCCATGGAAAACAGACCTTTCGGAACGGACGGTGTTGATCGAAACGAAGAACACCCTCCAAGGTCTGGCCGAAGCCGGGCGTGGCGCCCGACCCGGGGATTCCGGCGGTCTGCCTGGGCAGGCCGCGTACTGACGGAACCCCCGTCCGCCGGGCCGGGCTGCTTGCCCGGTGGCGGATGGGTTACTCCCCTTGATGGGAAGCGCGATTGTGGCTGGCCCGGGTTGGCCCCGGAAACTGAAGGACTTTCAGCCGCTGACTGACAACGGCATGCTGTCGATCAGGTTTTCGCGATCAAGCCGGTTCCGCTTCCCGGTAGAAGACCTGTCGGCCCACCGTCCGCGGCGCCTGGGTTGCCACCGCGTCGTGGATCGCGCCGATGTGCTGCGGCGTGGTGCCGCAGCAGCCGCCGACGATGTTCACCAGGCCCTCGGCCGCGAACTCGCGCACCAGGCGGCTGGTGACCTCCGGCGTCTCGTCGAAGCCGGTGTCGCTCATGGGGTTGGGCAGGCCGGCGTTGGGGTAGCAGCTGATGAAGGTGTCGCCCGCGACCTTGGCCAGTTCCTGGATGTAGGGGCGCATCAGCGTGGCGCCGAGCGCGCAGTTCAGGCCGATCGACAGCGGCTGGATGTGGCGCACGCTGGCCCAGAAGGCCGTGACCGTCTGGCCGCTGAGGATGCGGCCGGACGCGTCGGTCACGGTGCCGCTGATCATCACCGGCAGGCGCTGGCCGCTCTGCTCGAAGAACTGGTCGATGGCGAACAGCGCCGCCTTGGCGTTGAGCGTGTCGAAGATGGTCTCGACCAGCAGCACGTCGGCGCCACCCTCGACCAGGCCTTCGACCTGTTCCAGGTAGGCGGCGCGCAGCTGTTCAAACGTCACGTTGCGGGCGCCGGCGTCGTTCACGTCGGGGCTGATGCTGGCGGTCTTGGGTGTCGGGCCGAGGGCGCCGGCCACGAAGCGCGGCTTGTCGGGCGTGGAGAACTTGTCGCAGGCTTCGCGGGCGATGCGGGCCGAGGCCACGTTCATCTCGCGCGCCAGGTGCGCCATGTCGTAGTCGTCCTGCGCGATGGTGGTGGCGCCGAAGGTGTTGGTCTCGATCAGGTCGGCGCCGGCCGCGAGGTAACCCTCGTGAATGTCGCGGATCACGTCCGGGCGGGTCAGGCTCAGCAGCTCGTTGTTGCCCTTGACGTCCTTGTGGAAGTCCTTGAAGCGTTCGCCGCGGTACTGTTCCTCGCCGAGCTTGAAGCGCTGGATCATGGTGCCCATGGCGCCATCGAGGATGGCGATGCGGTGCTTCAGGATCTCGGGCAGCGCCTGGGCGCGGGTGTAGGCGGGGGTGTTCATCCGGTGATTTTATTTCCCGCCCGCACGCTTCACAGGTGGGCGCCGAGAAAGCTCTCGATCGCCGTGGCCAATGCGACCGGGGTTTCTTCCATCGGGTAGTGGCCGGCGTTGGCCATGACCTGCAGTTCGGCGTTCGGGTAGTGCGCCATCCAGGTCGCGCGACAGGTCGCTTCACCCAGCGCCGGGTCGTGCTGCCCCGCGATCACGAGCACGGGCGTGGTCTTGCCTTTGACCCGGTCGAGGAAGTCGGTCTTCGCCCAGGCCGTGAGGTAGGCGTCGAAGGCCTCGACATCGGAGGTTGCCAGCGAGTTTTGCACCATGGCATCGAGCCAGGTGCCGGTCAGCCGGTTGCCGGTGGTCAGGTCGATGATGCCGCGCCGGGCCGCCGGCTCGCGCGCGGCGCTGGAGAAAAAGGCCCAGCCGGCCTCGTCGAACGGCACACCGCCCGCCGGCACCGGCGTCACCCCCACCAGCGCCTGCACCCGCGCAGGCGCATCGGCCAGCACGTGCTGGATCGCCATGCCGCCCATCGAGTGGCCGATCAGCGCAAAACGCTCCCAGCCAAGCTGGTCGGCCAGCGCCAGCGTGTCCTGCGCGATCTGGGCCATGGTGTAGGGGCCGCCGCTGCCGCGCCGCTGGCCGTAGCCGCGGTAGTCCAGGAAGGCCACGCTGTAGTCGTTGGTGTTGATGTGCTGCGCGTACGGTCCCCAGCCGCGGGCGTGGCCGAACCAGCCGTGCAGCGCGATGACCTTGCGCGGACCGTGGCCGATGACATGGGGTGCGGGGGTGGCGCTCATGCTGGTCTCCTGTGGGTGGTGGACGCCAATCATGCTAGCCGGAAGGGGCCGCGCCGGCCATTGGCGACAATACGGGCCATGATTGATATCTCGGCCGAAGGCGAAACGCTCGAAGCCTGCGCCGAAGTGCTGCAGGCGGTGTTCGGCTATGACGCGTTCCGCGGCCCGCAGGCCGGCATCGTCACCCACGTCAGCGAGGGCGGCGACGCACTGGTGCTCATGCCCACCGGCGGCGGCAAGTCGCTGTGTTACCAGATCCCGGCCATCGTGCGCCAGCGCGCCGGCCACGGGGTGTCCATCGTGGTCTCGCCGCTGATCGCGCTGATGCACGACCAGGTGGGTGCGCTGCTGGAGGCCGGCGTCGACGCGGCCTTCCTCAACTCCAGCCTGACGCCCGACGAGGCGCAGCAGATCGAGCGCCGCCTGCTCAAGGGCGAGATCACCATGCTGTACGCCGCGCCCGAGCGGCTGACCACGCCGCGCTTCCTGGCGCTGCTCGATTCGCTGCACGAGCGCGGGCTGCTGAGCCTGTTCGCCATCGACGAGGCGCACTGCGTGAGCCAGTGGGGCCACGACTTCCGGCCCGAATACCGCGCCCTGGTGGTGCTGCACGAGCGCTACGCCAGCGTGCCGCGCGTCGCCCTGACCGCCACGGCCGACGACCTGACGCGCGAAGACATCGTGACGCACCTGCAGTTGCAGGACGCGCAACGCTTCGTCAGCAGCTTCGACCGGCCCAACATCCGCTACAGCATCGTCGAGAAGAAGGACGGCACGCAGCAGCTGCTGCGCTTCATCCGCGACGAGCACATGAACGGCCAGGGCCACGACGCCGGCATCGTCTACTGCCAGTCGCGCAAGCGGGTGGAAGAAGTCGCCGCGCTGCTGTGCGACCACGGCCTGAACGCCCTGCCCTACCACGCGGGCCTGGACTCGGCGCTGCGCCAGAAGCACCAGGACCGCTTCCTGCGCGAAGAGGGGCTGATCATGGTGGCCACCATCGCCTTCGGGATGGGCATCGACAAGCCGGACGTGCGCTTCGTGGCCCACCTGGACATGCCCAAGAACATCGAGGGCTACTACCAGGAGACCGGCCGCGCCGGCCGCGACGGCGAGGCGGCCGACGCCTGGATGGTCTATGGCCTGCAGGACGTGGTGAACCAGCGCCGCATGATCGACGAGAGCCCGGCGGGCGACGAGTTCAAGCAGGTGCTGCGCGGCAAGCTGGACGCGCTGCTGGCGCTGGCCGAGGCCAGCGACTGCCGGCGCGTGCGGCTGCTGTCGTACTTCGGCGAAGCCAGCCAGCCCTGCGGCAACTGCGACAACTGCCTGCATCCGCCGGAGCTGCACGATGCGACCGAAGCGGCGCGCAAGATGCTCTCGTGCATCTACCGCGTGCAGCAGGCCAGCGGCACGGCCTTCGGCGCGGGACACCTGATGGACATCCTGCGCGGCAAGGTGACCGACAAGATCACGCAGTACGGGCACGACAAGCTCAGCACCTTCGGCATCGGCGCCGACCTCAGCGAGAGCCAGTGGCGCGCGCTGCTGCGCCAGCTGATCGCGCGCGAGGCGGTGCGGGTCGACGACGCGCCCTACAACACCCTGCACCTGACCGACGGCGCGCGCCCCATCCTCAAGGGCGAGACGCAGGTCTGGCTGCGCCAGGTCAGCGAAGGCAAGAGCGGGCGCACGTCGCGCAGCCGCGGCAAGAGCACGGCGACGGCAACGGCGCCGGACGGCCAGCCGCTGTCGCTGTCCGAACGCGAGTGCCTGGACGCGCTCAAGGCCTGGCGCGCCGAGGTGGCGCGCGAACACAACCTGCCGGCCTTCGTGATCTTCCACGACGCCACGCTGCGCGCGATCGCGGCCCAGAAGCCGCGCTCGATGGCCGATCTGGACGGAATTTCCGGCATCGGCCAGAAAAAGCGCGAGGCCTACGGCGCCGAGGTGCTGCGCGTGGTGAGTGCTTTCGATTGAAGCAGGCCCGGCGGTCGAAAACCATCGACTGAGGCGTGGATTTCTGAATGACCGTCTGTCGGACGGGACGCATTTTTTCCGGGATTCCTACTTAAGGGCCGGGGGGGTGCGCCGAAGTGATGGGGGAAGCCGGCAAAGACCTTGCCAGCGCCCCTCTGAGACCCTCTTCGGGAGACTTCCATGTTCTTCAAGCTGCCCTGGTTCAACAAAGCCAAGCGCGAGCATTACCACGACACCCAGGTGCTTGAGATGGACTTTCTCGTCAGCGAGTTCGAAGACGCGATGTCCGACATCCAGGACCCGCTGCGCACGCGCCTGCACGCCGCCCTGATCGCCTGCCGCACGCCGCAGGACCTCTGGTTCCTGCGCGGCAAGATGTTCAACCTGATTTCCAAGCACTACTGCGAATCCGAAGCGAACGTCCGAGTCAGCCGGCTGGACCACAAGCTGCGCTTCTTCGTCGAACACCACCCCGACCACGACCCGGAGGAGCTGCCTTCGGGTCCCATGGCCCTGTTGCACTGACCGGGACCGGCCCGGCCAAAGAAGCCGCCACGCGCCTCCGGGTGCGGGCGGCTTCGCCATTTCCAGGGGCCGGCTGCAGGGAGTGCCCCTGCGTCAGCAGGCGCGACAGCGGCTTTCTAGAATCACGGCATGTCTGCCCTGCCCCTGCTCATCCTCAAGACCGGCTCCACCCACGCGCACATCCGCGAGCGCCTGGGCGACTTCGACGACTGGATCGCGGCCGGCTTGCGCGATGGCGGTGCCACCACCGTGCAGAGCCACGACGTCCGGACCGATGGGCTGCCTGGCGCGCCCGGGCAGTTCGCGGGCGTGGTGCTGACGGGTTCGCACAGCATGGTCAGCGAGCGCGAGCCCTGGAGCGAGGCGCTGGTGCCCTGGCTGCAGGCCGCCGTCGAGGCCGGCACGCCGGTGCTGGGCATCTGCTACGGCCACCAGCTGCTGGCCCACGCACTGGGCGGCGAAGTGACCCATCACCCCGACGGCGTCGAGATCGGCACGGTGACGGTCGAGCGGCATCCCGCATCCGAAAGCGACCCGCTGCTGGGTGGCCTGCCCGAACGCTTTCCCGCCCAGGCGGTGCACTGGCAATCGGTGCGCAGCCTGCCCGCCGATGCGGTGCTGCTCGCGGGCAGCGCCCACGAAGCCCACCACGCTTTCCGTGTCGGCGAACGCGCCTGGGGCGTGCAGTTCCACCCGGAGTTTTCCGACGAAGCCCTGCGCGCCTACCTCGACGGCATGGGCCCCACGCTGGCCAGCGAAGGCCTCGACGCAGCACAGATTGCCACCGCACTCAAGCCAACGCCGGAGGCCGCCTCGGTACTGCCCCGCTTCGCGCAATTGGCTCTCGCCTGAAGTGCCTGCGTCCAGAATGCCGCGGAACTGGCTCCGCCAGGCCGCAGGCATTGCCCCCTTGAGGGGGTGACGCGCCGCAGGCGCGGCGCGGGGGTGGGCCTAATGAACGAAGCCCATCCCGCGGGCTTCGCGGACCTCGGGCTTGATGCGGTGCTCGGCTTCGAGCTGGGCCAGGAATTCCTCCGGCGGCAGGGTCTCGGCCAGGATCTCGACCTGGCGCTTGACCGCCGCGAAATCGCCGGGACACAGCTGCTCCAGCTTCGCCAGCCGCGAGCGGATTGCGTCCGTCATCGCCGCCTCGTCGCCCCCCAGCGCCTCGACCACGAACATGCGTTCGCGCTGCTCCCTGAGCAGGGGCTTGAACCGGATCTTGAAGGTGAAGCGCCGCAGCGCCGCCTGGTCGATCGCGTCCATCAGGTTGGTGGTGCAGACAAAGATGCCGTTGAAGCGCTCCATGCCCTGCAGCATCTCGTTGACCTCGGTCACCTCGTAGGTGCGCTGCGCGCCACGCCGGTCCTGCAGGAAGCTGTCGGCCTCGTCCAGCAGCAGCACCGCCTTCTCGGCCTCGGCCTCGCGGAACATGGCCGCCATCTGCTGCTCGGTCTCGCCCACGAACTTGCTGACCAGGTCGCTGGCGCGGCGGATCATCAGCGGCCGCTCCAGCGACTTGGCGATGTGTTCGGCCAGCGCGGTCTTGCCGGTGCCGGGCGCGCCGTGGAAACACAGGCAGCCGTGGCCGCGCGCCTTGAGCGCGTCGATGATGCGGCCGATGTCGTAGCGCGACTCGACGTTGAGCATGTCCAGGCTGTACTGCGTGACCTCGGGGCGCATGCCGGCGTCGGGCGCGCGGCCCAGCGCCAGATCGGCGTTGCGCAGCTGGCGCTCGATCAGTTCGTCCAGCGACGGCCCGCTGGCGGCGTCGACCTTCCTGCGGCGGCCGGGGGTTCTGGCGGGCGCGGCCGCCAGGTGCGCGAAGCGCACCGCGGTGCGGATCTGCGCCGGCGTCAGGCCCTTGCGCGCCGTCAGCCGCGCGACCAGCGCTTCGGACACCGGCACGCCTTCGAGCGTCTTGCGCACCAGCTGCTCGCGCGCGCCAGGCGGTGGGCTCTTGAGTTCGAGGTGGTAGGCGAAACGGCGGCGGAACGCCGGGTCGATCTGCTCGATGCGGTTGGTGACCCAGACCGTCGGCACCGCGTTGGATTCCAGGATCTGGTTGACCCAGGCCTTGCCGCTGACGCTGTGGCTCTGCGCGGCGGGCACCTGCTCGGCGCGCGCCAGGAACTGCGCCGCCTCGCTGGAGATCGGCGGGAACACATCCTCCACCTCGTCGAACAGCAGCGCCGAATGCGCCGTGCCCTTGAGGAACACCTGGGCGATCTGCAGCGAGCGGTAGCGGTCGCGGCCCGAGAGCGCATTGCCGTCGCGGTCGGCGTACTCGACCTCGAACAGCTCCAGCCCCGCGGCCTGCGCGACCACGCGCGCCAGCTCGGTCTTGCCGGTGCCGGGCGGGCCGTAGAGCAGGATGTTGACACCCGGCTCCTTGCGCGCCACCGCCTCGCGCAGCAGACCGCTGAGCAGGCGCACATCGTCGGCCACGTAGTCGAAGTCCCTGGGCGTGAGCGCCGAGCGCGCGGCCGGGCGGGTGAACACCGCCATCAGCTCGCTCTCGTTGCGGTACTCGCGCATCAGCACCGGCGGCAGCTTCTCGCTGACCTTCATCAGGTCGGCCAGGTCGGTGATGTTGTGTTCGGAGATCAGGTTCTCGACCATGCCGATGCGCTCCAGCCGCGAGCCGGCGCGCAGCGCCTCGCCCACTTCGCTGGCCTTGACACCGGCCACGTCGGCGATCGCCGCATAGGCCTCGGGCGCGTTGTTGACCTTGAACTCGACCAGGATGGAGCGCAGGTCGCGCTGGTAGCGCGCCAGCGTGCCGTACAGCAGCAGGGCGCGTTCGGCGCGGTTGAGCTGCAGCAGGTTGGCCAGCGCGTCGATGTTCTTTTCCACCAGCGTGGACTGCTTCTTGAGCGCCTGGTTGAGCCAGTCGCCGGTCACGGCCAGCACCGACAGCAGGTCCTTGGGCGACTCCTTGGCGTATTCGTCCAGATAGAAGAACAGCGTGCCTTCTTCGTACGGCCCCCGCCAGACGCCGTAGCGCTCCATGAAGGCCGCCGTCGAGAGCTTGTCGTTGCCACTCCAGAGTTCGTTGTCCTTGCAGCGGCGGGCCAGAAATTCACGCAGCCGCGTGAGCACCGTCATTGGCCAGATCAGGTGGCGGCCGGCCAGCGCCAGCAGGGTGTTGAGGTCGCGCCGCACATTGAAGCGCTGGCCCTGACGCGCGGCCAGCGTGAGCACGAAGTGCGAACACATCAGGTCCAGCACCGGCGCCTGCCGCAGCCCGGGCGGCACGAACACCCGAGCGTCGGTCGCCGGGCTGTGCCGCGGCTCCGCACCTGGGCGCGACTCGGCCAGGGCCGGGGTCGCCGGCGCGGCGCGCTGCAACAGGCGTTTGCTCATGTGGATACCTCCAGTCGTGACAACAGGGGACTTGGTACCGCCATGCGGATGTGAGCGGACCATAACCCAGCTTGATGAATCATGGAAGAGCGTGATCCAGCGTGATCCAGCGAGGTATGGGGCCTTTCCCGCTCACTTGTGACAATCGTCCGGCCGCACAATCGCCCGATGCTGGAAAAAAGAGACATCGACGCGGCCGCCGCCCGCCTCAGCGGCCAGGTGCTGGACACCCCCTGCGTGGAATCGCGCACGCTCTCGCAGCTCACCGGCTGCCGGGTGTTCCTCAAGTTCGAGAACCTGCAGTACACCGCTTCGTTCAAGGAGCGCGGCGCCTGCAACAAGCTCTCACAACTCTCCACCGAAGAGCGCTCGCGCGGCGTGGTAGCCATGAGCGCCGGCAACCATGCGCAGGGTGTGGCCTACCACGCGCAGCGCCTGGGCATCCGGGCGGTGATCGTGATGCCGCGCTTCACGCCCGGCGTGAAGGTCGAGCGCACGCGCGGCTTCGGCGCCGAGGTCGTGCTGCACGGCGACACGCTCGAAGAGTCCCGCGCCCACGCCTACGCACTGGCCGAGCAGCAGGGCCTGGTGTTCGTGCACCCCTACGACGACGAAGCCATCGTCGCCGGCCAGGGCACGGTGGCGCTGGAAATGCTGCAGGCGCAGCCCGAGATCGACACGCTGGTGATCGCCATCGGCGGCGGCGGCCTGATCGCCGGCATGGCGACCGCGGCGCGCGCGATCCGGCCGGACATCCGCATCGTCGGCGTGCAGACCGAGCGCTTCCCGGCCATGTACAACGCCGTCAAGGGCACCCACCTGCCGCAGGGCAGCAGCACCATCGCCGAGGGCATCGCGGTCGGCACGCCGGGCGTCATCACCCAGGCGATCATTCGTGACAAGGTCGACGACCTGCTGCTGGTCGACGAGGGCGACATCGAGCAGGCGATCGTGATGCTGCTGGAAATCGAGAAGACCCTGGTCGAGGGCGCGGGCGCTGCCGGCCTGGCCGCGCTGCTCAAGCACCCGGCGCCGTTCGCCGGCCGCAACGTCGGCCTGGTGCTGTGCGGCGGCAACATCGATCCGATGCTGCTGGCCTCGATCATCGAGCGCGGCATGGTGCGCGCCGGCCGGCTGGCGCGCGTGCAGGTCAGCGCGCGCGACGTGCCGGGCAACCTGGCGCGCATCACGGCCGTGGTCGCCGAGGCCGGCGCCAACATCGACGAGGTGCACCACCAGCGCGCCTTCACCCTGCTGGCGGCGCAGAACGTGGCGATCGAGCTGGTGCTGCAGACGCGCGGCCGCGAACACGTGCAACAGGTGATCGACGCCCTGCAGGCCGCCGGCTTCGACGCCCAGCTGATGTAACGCCATGAACGCTCCCGACCTCCTCACCACCGAGCGGCTGCAGGCCTGCCTGTCCGACTGGTTCGCGCCCTGGGTGCAGGCCCTGGGCCTGCGCGTGGAGCGCTTCCAGACCGACGAGGTCGTGCTGCGCTTGCCGCAGAACGACCAGCTGGCCCGCATCGGCGGCATGGTCTGCGGCCAGGCCCTGATGGCCGCGGCCGACACCGCCATGGTGCTGGCCATCGTGACCCGCCTGGGCACGCAGCGTCCCATGACCACGGTGCAGCAGAACAGCAGCTTCCTCAAGCCGTTGTCGAACCAGGACGCGCTGGTCACGGCGCGGGTGGTGCGGGCGGGCAAGAACCTGGTGTTCGGCGAGATCGACATCGCGGGCGCCGACGACGGCAAGAGCGTCTGCCGCGCCAGCACCACCTATGCCCTGCTCTGAGGCCGGGCTTGGGGTCTGCCCCGGTATGCCGGTCCACACGGGCACCGTAGAATGACCATTGATTTATCTCAATCCGGAGACTTTCCATGGCCCACGCCCATCACGACGACCACGCCGACCAGCCCCAGGACGTGGTCGAGTCCATCGTTCCGTACATGCCCGTGGTGCTGCCCGTGGCCGGCGGCGTGCTGATCTTCCTGCTGGCCTTCATCGCCGTGTTCATGGCCTGAGGCCCGGACAGCACTCCCGCGAAAGCCGCCTCCGGGCGGCTTTTTTTCGTCCCTCGTTCAGATGCTGACCACCGTACCCTGGTGGTAAACGGCCTGCCAGCGCTGGCCATCGCGGCGCCAGACCGTCAGGCGGCGGGTCACCCGGCTGGGCTGGCGCAGGCGGTAGGTCAGCAGGTAGACACCCGGCCCGGCTTCCTGCAGGTGGTAATCGTCGGTGACCCAGGTCGCCGGGTCGGGCCGGCCGTGGCGATCGGCCAGCACCTGGCGCGCAAAGGCCCGGCTGTAGGGGCGTCCGGTCGCGCCGACCTCCCAGAACCCGGGATCGACCAGCCGGTCGAAGTCGGCCGGCGTGGCGTCGGGATAGGCCGCGTGGAACAGGTCTTCCAGCGTGCGCAACTCGTCCAGCAGGGGCGCCAGGTGTGGTGCCAGGGTCAGTTGGGGTTCCATGCCGCGACTCTAGCGCCCCGGTCACGGGCCGGAAACCGGAATGTCGGCATCAGGTTATGCAAGTCTTGCATGTAACTTGCCGGTAACTGACCACCCTTCTTTTTTAAAATTGGCAGATTGGCCGACACACGGGCCAGGACCCGGGATCACCCGCCCCCTTCCTGGCTGCCTCGCCGCACGGCAACCGCCTTGCAGCCTCGAGCGCCGACCGCCCTTTTGCCCAAGGGAATTTCAGCCGCCCGCCCATTCCACGTGGCCCGCGGCTGTCGGTGTCTCTTGAGCCCGCCGTTTTCAAAACTACCGGAGCCTTTTCGATGAACTCTCCCGTGATGCAGGGCCTGAACCTCAACACCCCCGCCTACGTCAAACACGCCCGCCTGATCGCCTGGGTGGCCGACATGGTGGCCCTGTGCAAGCCCGACAACGTGTACTGGTGCGACGGCAGCCAGGCCGAATACGACCGCCTGTGCCAGGAACTGGTCGACGCCGGCACCTTCAAGAAACTGAACCCGGCCAAGCGCCCGGGCTCCTTCCTGGCCTGGACCGACCCGTCGGACGTGGCCCGTGTGGAAGACCGCACCTACATCTGCTCGGCCAAGAAGGAAGATGCCGGCCCGACCAACAACTGGATGGCCCCGGCCGAGATGCGCCAGACGCTGAACCCGCTGTTCGACGGCTGCATGAAGGGCCGCACCATGTACGTGGTGCCGTTCTCGATGGGCCCGTTGGGTTCGCACATCGCCCACATCGGCATCGAGCTGACCGACAGCGCCTACGTGGCCGTGAACCAGAAGCTGATGACCCGCATGGGCAAGGCCGTGTACGACGTGCTGGGCGACAGCGGCGACTTCGTGCCCTGCATGCACACCGTGGGCGCGCCCCTGGCCGCCGGCGAAAAGGACACCACCGCCTGGCCCTGCAACCCGACCACCAAGTACATCGTGCATTTCCCCGAAACGCGCGAGATCTGGTCCTACGGCTCGGGCTACGGCGGCAACGCGCTGCTGGGCAAGAAGTGCTTCGCGCTGCGCATCGCCTCCAACATGGGCCGCGAGCAGGGCTGGCTGGCCGAGCACATGCTGATCCTGGGCGTGACCAACCCCGAGGGCAAGAAGTACCACGTCGCCGCCGCTTTCCCCAGCGCCTGCGGCAAGACCAACTTCTCCATGCTGGTGCCGCCCGAAAGCGCGTTCCCCGGCTGGAAGGTCACCACCATCGGTGACGACATCGCCTGGGTCAAGCCCCAGGCCGACGGCAAGATGCTGGCGATCAACCCCGAAGCGGGTTATTTCGGCGTCGCCCCCGGCACCAACATGCACACCAACCCGAACTGCATGCGTTCGCTGCACAAGGACGTGATCTTCACCAACGTCGCACTGACCGACGACGGCGACGTGTGGTGGGAAGGCATGGAGAAAGACGGCGGCGGCGTGCCCGATCACCTGATCGACTGGCAGGGCAACGACTGGACCCCGGCGATTGCCAAGGAAAAGGGCACCAAGGCCGCCCACCCGAACTCGCGCTTCACCGTCGCCGCCACCAACAACCCGGCGCTGGACCCGCAGTGGGACGATCCGGCTGGCGTGGCGATCGACGCCTTCCTGTTCGGCGGCCGCCGCTCGACCACCGTGCCGCTGGTGACCGAAGCCCGCAGCTGGACCGAAGGCGTCTACATGGCCGCCACCATGGGTTCCGAAACCACCGCCGCCGCCTTCGGCGCCCAGGGCGTGGTGCGCCGCGATCCGTTCGCCATGCTGCCGTTCTGCGGCTACAACATGGCCGACTACTTCCAGCACTGGCTCAACGTCGGCCAGAAGGTCGCGGGCGCCGCCGGCGGCCAGACGCCCAAGATGTTCTGCGTCAACTGGTTCCGCAAGGACGCCGACGGCAAGTTCGTCTGGCCGGGCTACGGCGACAACATGCGCGTGCTCAAGTGGATGATCGACCGCATCGAAGGCAAGGCCCAGGGCGAGCAGACCATGTTCGGCACCGCCCCGGCCTACGCTGAGATCAACTGGAACGGCCTGAGCTTCAGCGCCGAGCAGTTCAAGACCGTGACCAGCATCGACAAGGCCGCCTGGGCCGAAGAGCTCAAGCTGCACGATGCCCACTTCGAACAGCTGGCCTACCACCTCCCCAAGGAGCTGGTGGCCACCAAGGCCGATCTGGAGAAGCGCCTGGCCGCCGTCTGACCGAGACCGGCCCACAAAGAAAAAGCCCTCCGGTTCGCCGGAGGGCTTTTTTATTGGGCGGTGCCGGGCAGACTTCTTTGCCCCGACGCTCAACGGGTCACAGGTGGTTCAGGTGCGTGTGGGTGCCGCGACCATCGGCCAGGCGCTCGGGGAACTGGCCCCAGCCGCGGTCGTCGCTTCCGTCGGACACGGTGTGCGACGGGCCGAACAGCTCGCGCCAGATCCGGGCACAGCGGTGAAGATAGGCAATCAGGCTCATGGCGTGCTCCTGGTGGTGGGCGGTTCAGAGGTAGGGCAGGTAGCCCATCTGACGGCGCACTTCGATCTGCGCCCAGCGGCGGAGCGGCGAGGCAAACCCGGTGTCCAGGCCCAGCGGGGCCAGCGCCTGCGAATAGTCGTCGGCGGCAGCGGGTACCTCCTGGGCTTCCACCAGGGCGGCTTCGCGGTCACGGGCCAGCATCAGCTCGGCCTTGAGGCGCGGGTCGGTGCGGGCCAGGTCCCAGAGGCGGGCCTCGGCGCGGGCTTCGGCCATGGACTTGGACCAGCTGTCCAGCGAACGCAGCGTGGCCTGGGCCATGCGGCGGGCGGTGCCAGCGAACAGGGCCGAGCCGGCAAAGATCACGACCCAGAGGGCGACCCAGCCGAGGAACAGGTGGCCATCGGCCCAGGTGCTGATCATCTGATCGGCCAGCACGACGAGGGCGGACACGGCGGCCGCCAGCAGCATGGCGGCCAGGCCGCGAGAGCCGTCGAAACGGCGACGGGCGCGGTAGACGCCGCGTTCGGCGGGGGCGGAACCGATGCCCACCGAAGAGGGAGAGGGAGAGAAGACGGTGCTCATGGCGAACTCCTTTGGAGAAACAGTCTTTTGGACAGACGAATACTAGGGTTAACCCCGATGTCATGCCAATTTATTTTTGTGATGCATTACATTCACGCTGATGATGAATGAGACCAACTTCCGCACGCTGGACTTGAACCTGCTGCGGGTGTTCGACGAGGTCATGACCGAGCGCAACCTCACGCGCGCGGCCCACAACCTGGCCATGACGCAGCCTGCGGTGAGCAACGCGCTCAAGCGCCTGCGCGAGAGCCTGGGCGACGAACTGGTGCGGCGTTCGGGCTACGGCGTCGAGGCCACGCCGGCGGCGCTGGCGCTGTGGCCGACGGTGCGGGACGCGCTGGCCCAGTTGCGCGAATCGCTCTCGCCGGCCGACTTCGAGCCGGCCACGGCCGCCAAGGCCTTCGTGCTGGCCATGGCCGACGCCACCGCCGCCAAGCTGGTGCCCGGCCTGGTCGACCTGCTGGAAAAAGAGGCACCGGGTGTGAACCTGCGCATCGTGCCGCTGACCACGCGCGACCCGCGCGACCTGCTGGAGTCGGGCTCGGCCGACCTGGCGATCGGCCACTTCCCGGGCGTGCTGGCCGAGCTGACCGCCATCCACCTGCAGGAACACAACCCGCGCTTCCAGCACCAGCGGCTCTACGACGGCGAGTACGTGGTCGTGATGCGGCGCCACCATCCCCTGGCCAGGAAGCCGCTCACGCTGGACGCCTACTGCGCCGCACGCCACCTGCTGGTGAGCTTCTCGGGCCGCCCCTTCGGTTTCGTCGACGAGGCCCTGTCGGCCCTGTCGCGCCAGCGCCGCATCGTCATCACGGTCAACCAGTTCTTCACCGCCGGCCGGGTGGTCGCGAGCACCGATCTGCTGACGGTGCTGCCGCGCCACTTTGTCGAAGTCACCGGCATCGAGTCGGCGCTGACGCTGCGCGAACTGCCGCTGCCGGTGCCCGCGGTGCACGTCGACGCGCTGTGGCACCGCCAGTCGGAGCACAGCGGCGCGCACCGCTGGCTGCGGCGGGCGGTGGAACGGGCGGCGCAGCACGGGTTCGGCGATCCGGGCGCGACAATCGCCGCATGAACCTGCAACTGCTCAGCGATCTGCACCTGGAGGCCGACCCGACCTTTGCCGCGGCGCCCGCGCCCGGGGCGGACCTGCTGGTGCTGGCCGGTGACGTCGGTTCGTACCAGACGCGGCGCGACGGCAGCGCGATGGACGAGCCGGACTGGGGCCTGCAGCGCTTTTCGCCGCTGCCGCAATACGGCGGCTGGCCGGTGCCCGTGCTGTTCGTGCCAGGCAACCACGAGTACGACAACCTGGACTGGGACGAGGCGCACGGGGGTCTGCGCCGCGCCTGCGACCGGCTGGGCATCGCCTGGCTCGAACGCGAGACGCTGCGGATCGATGGTGTGCGTTTTGTCGGCACCACGCTCTGGAGCGACTACGACGCGCTCGCGCCCATTCAGGCCACGGAAACCGAGCGCCTGCGCCTGCGCGAGAAGGCCTTCCGCGCCGCCAACTTCTACCTGCACAAGATGGCCGGCCAGCGCCACGGCGCGCTGTTCGATGCGGCCGCGATGCGCGAACTGGCGCTCGAATGCCAGGACTGGCTGCGGGCCGAACTCTCCAGGTCCCAGGCCGGGCCGACGGTCGTGGTCACGCACTTCGCGCCCACGCTGCACAGCGCCGATCCGCGCTACGGACTCACGCCCGGCACCGCCGGTTTCTGCAACGCGCTGGACGATCTGCTGCCGCACGCCGACCTCTGGCTGCACGGCCATCTGCACTGCCCGACCGACCTGCGCGTCGGCCGCTGCCGCATCGTCGCCAACCCGCTGGGCTACGCCCGCAAGGACGAGCAGGCAGGCTTCAGGCCCACGCTGACGGTGCATGTGGAAATCCCATAGGGGAAGCCCCGGACCCCGCGCGTACACTGATGCAATCCGCCCGGACACGGGCACCATGACGGAGAGACACCATGAAGATCCTGCTCGCTGTGGACGGCAGCGCATACACCAAGAAAATGCTCGCCTACCTGACCACCCACCTGGAGGTCTTCAGCGCCAGCAATCAGTTCACCCTCTTCACCGTGCAGATGCCGCTGCCTCCCCGGGCCCGCGCCGCCGTCGGTGCGCAGGTGGTCAACAGCTACTACGCCGAAGAGTCGGAAAAGGTCACCGCCCCGGTGGTCAAGTTCCTCAAGCGCCACGGCATCGACGCCCAGGTGGTGCACAAGACCGGCGCGCCGGGCGAACTGATCGCCAAGCAGGCCAACGCCGGTGACTTCGACCTGGTCATGATGGGCTCACACGGCCACGGCGCCCTGGGCAACCTGGTGATGGGCTCGGTCGCCACGCAGGTGCTGGCGCACTGCAAGGTGCCGGTGCTGCTGGTGCGCTGACACCGCTGCGCCAGCTCAGCGCTGGCGCAGGCCGTCGAAGCAGGTGCTCAGCACCATGTCGACAATCTGGCCGTCGCTGTACAGGCCGGACCCCTTGAGGAAGCCCAGCACCGGGTCACAGGCCCGGGCGTAGAGGGTGTAGAGCACCGCGATCGGCGGCAGCGCCGGGTTGATGCTGCCCTCCTTCTGCCCCGCCTCGATCCATCCCCCCAGCCGCTCGCTCACGTCCATCAGGCCATCCACATAGGCCTTGTTGGTCGTCAGCGATGCCCGCAGGCTGGAGTTCTCGCTCGGCAGCGAAGGCATTTCGCCCGCCAGCTGCACTTCCATGGTCCAGCGCGCGACCTGGCGCAGCAGTTCCAGCGGCGGCGCTTTCGGGTCCAGCGTGTCCAGGAAGGCACGCGCCCGGTTCATCACCTTGACCATCGCCGCCGCCGCCAGGTCTTCCTTGCTCGGGAAGTGCTTGTAGAGGCTGGCCTTGGCGATGCCGACCTCGGCCGCGACCTCGTCCACCGTCATGGCCTCGAAGCCTTTCTCGGCCAGCAGGCGGTTCACCGCCGAGACGATCGCATCCTCGCGCGCCAGATGCATCTGTTCGCGAAAACTGCGCTTGGGGAGGGTGCGGGGGGTAGGGGATGAAACAGCGGTGGACATGGAAGATCTTTGCGTAGCCCTTTCATTGTGCCGCATATGGACGGAAAAGTTGATAACCATACCAATTGGTATACCAAATATACTTATCAGTCACTTTTTGATCTTTTAAGGCTAACATCCGCTCCGACATCGTTGCCGTTGTCCAACCCCTGTGTTCCACCCTCCAAGGAGTTAGCCATGAAGAAGTCCCTGATTGCCGCCGCCATCGCCCTGGCCTCGCTGGGTTCCGCCCACGCCAAGGACATCGTCGACACCGCCGTCGCGGCCGGCTCGTTCAAGACCCTGGCCACCGCGCTGCAGGCCGCCGGACTGGTCGACACGCTCAAGGGCAAGGGCCCGTTCACCGTGTTCGCGCCGACCGACGAAGCCTTCGCCAAGGTGCCCAAGGCCGATCTCGATGCGCTGCTGAAGGACAAGGCCAAGCTGACCGCCGTGCTGACCTACCACGTGGTGCCCGGCAAGGTGATGGCCGCCGACGTCAAGGCCGGCAAGGTCAAGACCGTTCAGGGCAGCGAGATCACCGTCTCGACCGCCGGCGGCGTGAAGGTGGACGCGGCGAACGTGGTGAAGACGGACATCGTCGCCGACAACGGCGTGATCCACGTGATCGACAGCGTCATCCTGCCGAAGTGACGCCCGGCGCCGGGTCTTTGCGCTTCGAACCCCGCTTCGGCGGGGTTTTTTGTGGGCGGCAGGGCAGCAGGTTGCGCGCGGCAGCCTCGCTCAGCGCCGCGGTCAGCGCGTCCAGCACGTCCGAACTGAGGTTCCAGCAGTGCCAGTACAGCGTCACGCCCAGCCGGTGGCGCGGCGCCAGGTTCACCAGCTCGCCGCTCTGCAGCAGGTCGCGCACCCGCAACTCGGGCAGCACGCTCACGCCCCAGCCGGCCTGCACCGCCCGCACCTGGCCTTCGCAGGAGGGCACGAACAGCTGCTTGAGGCCGACCCGCGGCAGGTCGAAGGCCTGCTCGACGAAGGTCTGCTGCAGGTGGTCCTTGCGGTTGAAGGCCACGAACGGCAGCTGGTGGAAGTTGTGCGCGTTCAGGCCCTTGGGGCAGTGGTTGCGCGCGAACTCCTGCTGCGCCACCACCACGTATTCCATGCAGCCCAGCGGCTCCATCTTGCAGCCGCGCAGCGCCTGACCGAGCGAGGTCACGCAGCCCAGCACCTGGCCTTCGCGCAGCCACTCGTGGGTGAACTCCTGGTCGTCGGTGATGATCTCCACCGGCAGCCCCTGGCGCGCCAGCGCGCCCAGCGCCGGCAAGGCCCAGGTGGCGATGCTGTCGGCGTTGATCGCAATCGAGATGCGGTCTTCTTCGCGCCCGCCGCCGGTCGCGCTCGGTGCCAGCTCGCGCAGCTCGTTTTCCAGGTCCGCGCGCAGCAGCCGCATCATCTTGGCGTGCTTGAGCATCAGCTGGCCCGCGGGCGTGGGCTTGAGCGGGCGGCTGCGCACGATCAGCACCGTGCCGACCTGCGCCTCCAGCGCGCGCAGCCGCTGCGACACCGCCGACTGCGTGATCGACAGGCGCTGCGCCGCGCGTTCAAAACCGCCCTCTTCGATGATGGCGGCCAGACACTCCAGGGCGTCGGGATCGAAGGTGCTCATGGGAATCCGCGACGCCGGGCGTTCAGCCGGCCTTCTTCGCCTTGACCGGCACGACCTTGGCGCCGTCCTTGGCCGGCTTGAGGTGCTCGCCCATCCAGCGGTTCAGGTCCAGCCACATCTGGCGCATCTCGGCGTCCAGCGGCGTGCGGATCGCGCTGTTGAGTTCGATCGTGACCACCGGCGTGCCCTTGTGCACGCCGCCGTAGTTGCCCAGGCTGCCGGGGAAGATGCCCAGCTGGTCCAGGTACAGGCGCCCCAGCCGCGCCGGCGGCACGGTCGGCCCGTCGAAGTCGAGCACGCCGTAGGGGGCGTGGATGCTCACCACCAGGTCGGGGTGGAAGCGCTCCATCTCTTCGAGCACGAAGCGCGACTCGGGCTCGGACAGCGGCTTGGGGCCGGGCCAGCGGCGCGGGTCTTTCTTCGTGCGCTGCTCCCAGTAGACCTTGGCGTCGCGCTCCCAGTTGGGCGTCGGGAAGTTGCGGTTGAGGTCCACGCCGTGCGCGTTCACGCGGGTGGCCGGGCGCTTCATCAGGCCATCGGGGTTGACCGCCGGCAGAAAGCGCCAGTGCACGTTGGACGGCATCTCGGTGGCGCGCTGGATCCAGTGCAGCACCACCGACGACGACGAGAGCTCGTCGCCGTGGATGCCGCCCAGCACCAGCACCTTCAGCTGCGCCTCGGGGGCCACCACGTCGCGCGCGAACAGCGTGCGGCCTTCGACCGACTTGCCCGCGGTCGGCACCAGCTGCGCCGCCTGGCACAGGGGCGCCTTGACGTTGGGCAGCCGCGCGACGAATTCGCCGCAGGGCTCGCCCAGGGGGGCCGCGGGCGCGCGCAAGGTGGCCGCGTCGGCGGTCGGGATCAGCGCGGGAGGAGCGTCGGCGGCCTGCGCCGGCAGACCGGCCAGAGAGAGCCCCAGACACAGGGCGCCCCGGCGGGCCACATGGAGAAGTTCGGAAGAACGCATCCCGCGATTCTAGGGATGCGCTGTCTCAGGGGTTTCCCGGTGCCGGCCCCGGTCGCTGGCTCAGTCGTCTTTTTCGCCCGGTTCGTAAAGGGTTTCACGGCCCATGCGGTCCAGGATCAGCTCGGCCGTCCAGGGCAGCATCAGCGCGCCGCAGCGGCTGTCGCGGTAGAGGCGTTCCAGCGGCAGGTGCTTGAGCATGCTCTGGCCGCCGCAGGTGCGGATGCCCAGCCGCGCCAGGTCGTTGGCGCCTTCCATCACGGCGTAGTGCGCGGCGTAGAGGCGCAGCTTCTCGTCCTTGCTCGGGTTGGGCTTGGCCTCGAAGATGGCGCGGGTGAACAGGCTCTTCATGGCTTCGAGCTGCAGCCGCATCTGCGCCACCGTGATCTGCTTGGTCGGGAACTGGCGGCGCTTGATCGGCGGCTCGCCCGGTACCTCGCCGCGCAGGTACTGCACGGTGAAGTCGTAGACCGCGTTGGCCAGGCCCAGGTAGGTGGGCGAGAGGGTGAAGAACATGGCCGGCCAGGTCTGCGCGCCCTTGAAGTAGATGCCGCGCGGCATGAGCTGTTCGTCGTCGCTGACGAACACGTCCTTGAACGCCAGGTTGCGGCTGACCGTGCCGCGCATGCCCAGCGGGTCCCACTCGCCGCTGATGCTGAAACCCTCGGCCGTCGCGGGCACGCTGATGTAGAGCGTGTCGCGCGCGTCGGGGTGGTGGTCGCCCTTGTCTTCGGTGCAGAGCACGCCGTAGTAGTCGGCCGCGCCCGAGAGGCTCGCCCAGATCTTGCGGCCGTTGATGAGCCAGCCGCTCTGGCCATCGCGCACCACCTTCTTCGCCGTGGTGCCAAAGGGCGCGCGGCCGGCCGCCGCTGCCGTGCCTTCGCTGAAGGGCTGAGCGTAGAGCTTGCCTTCGTGGACGATGCGCGCGAAGTGGATCTGGCGCCGCGCCGCGTGCTCGGCGCGCTGCTCGTCGGTCATCGCAATGCCGTCGGCCAGCACGCCGGTCCACATGGTCGAGCAGATGTGCATGTTCCAGGTCAGCGCGGTCGCGCCGCAGAAGCGCCCGATCTCGGCCGCGACCATCATGTAGGTCGGAAAATCGGCGCCCGCGCCGCCGAACTCGACCGGAATGCAAAGCTTGAGGAAGCCCTGCTCGCGCAGGTCGTCGTAGTTGGCGAACGGGAAGCTGGCTTCCTGGTCCCACCGCGCGGCGCGGGCCGCGAACTTGTCGCGACCCAGCGCATGGGCCTTGGCGAGCCACTCGCGCTGCAGCGGCGTGAAGGGCATGTCGCCCACGGCGGGCGTGAAGTCCAGGCCAGTGACCGGGTTGACGGGGCGGGTGCTCATGCGGGTGTCTCCTCTTTGGGGTGTGTTGTGCAAGGCGGGTTCAGTGCAGGTCGGGGCGGTGCTTGGGCGGCCGCTCGCGCAGGAAGTCCAGCAGGATGCGGTCGAACTCGTCGGGCGCTTCGAGGTTCATCAGGTGACCGACGCCGCGCATCTCGACGTACCGAGCGTTGGGAATGAGCTGCGCCATCTGCTTCATCACCGCGGGCGAGGCCACGCGGTCGAACTCGCCGCCGACCAGCAGCGTGGGCACGCCGATCTGCGCCAGCGCGGCCTGGCGGTCGAAGCTGACGATGCAGTCCAGCGCACGCCGGTAGGTGGCGGCCGACACACTCGCCATGCACTGCTCGGCCAGCCGCACGCCCTCGGGCAGCGAACCGGGGCCAACCATCTGCGGCACCAGCTTCGCCGCCATGTCGGCCATGGTCTGGCCGGCGTCGAGCGGCGCGGTGCGCTGGGCGATGAACTGCTGCGCCCAGGTCTCGGCGCTCTTGCCGTCGCTGCGTTTGCCGAAGGCCGCCGAGGTGCCGCAGAGCATGAGTTTGCTGACCTTGTCGGGTCGGCGCGCGATGACTTCTTGCGCCACCATGCCGCCCATGCTGTGCCCGACCAAGACCACGCTCTCGCATTGCAGCGCGTCGATCAGGTTCACACAGCTTTGCGCCAGGCCCTTGAAGGTGTAGGGCTCGATGGGCGCGCTGTGGCCGTAGCCGGGCATGTCCCAGGCGACCGCACGGTAGCCGATCGAGGCCAGGGTCTCGACCTGCGGCGCAAAAGCCAGATGCCCGCCGCCGATGCCGTGCAGCATGAGCACGGTCTCACCCGTGCCCAGGGTCGTGAAGGTAGGGATGCTGTTCAAGAGACCACCTTTCCGGCGTCGACGACGACCGTTCCATCGAGCGCCACCGTGCAGTCGCGCATCGGCCAGTCGAAGTGGCCGCGGGTGTAGCGGCCCGCCGTTTCGTTGGCCCCCGTGCTGTAGAGGAAGTTGCCCGCGAAGGCGCGCAGCTCGGTGCCGTTGAAGTCGCGCTTGTCGTACAGCGCCATGCTGTCCCAGCGCGCGGCGTCGCAGAGGCCGTAGCCGACATGCGAGACGGCATACGCCTCCTTCTCACCCCAGGCCGCGAAGTAGGAGCGCAGCAGCTCGGCGTCGACGCCACCACCGTCGATGTGGGTCACGTAGTCGTTGGCGATGGTCAGCGTGATCGGCCGCTCGATGTAGCGCTTGAAGGTCAGATTCACGTCGCCCTCGGCCAGCACCAGCCGGCCGTTGACGCTGCCGGCCGCCGGGAAGGCCAGCACGATGCCACCGGGCCAGTGCGTCAGCGTGCCGGGGCGCGTGGTGCTGCCCCAGTTGCCGCCGACCACCGCACCCTGCAGCGAGATGCCCAGGTCGGTGCCGGCCGGCGAGGTCACGCGCATCGCCTTCGCGCCGCGCAGGCGCTTCACATGCTCTTTCACGCGCGCCTCGGTCGCGTCGTCGGGCAGCAGCCGCGCCAGCGCCTCCGGGTGCTCGTTGCTCACGTAGACGATGCGCGGCTGCGTCGTGCCGTTGCCCTGCAGGATGGCCGGCAGCTCGGGCGCGTGCATCAGTCCTTCGACCGTGCAGTCGATCACCAGCGTGCTGGCCTGCAGCGCCGCGATCACCGGGCCGAGCTGCTGGATGGCAGGGCTGGCGCCGGTCGAGCGCGTCACCGGCTCGCCCACCGCGCCGAACACCGACGGCAGCGTCAGCTGGTAAGGCCGCGCGCCCAGACGGGCCGCCGCCAGCCGCGCGAGCTCGATCAGTACCGGCCGGCTCTGGGTTTCACCGAGAATGGCTACCGTGTCCCGTGGCTGCAATGCGCAGCGCCGGAGAACCGTTTCAAATGCGTCGATCCACGCGGGCTCGATCCGCTCCTGCAACATGAAAGTACCCCCCGCGCCGCCTGCGGCGTCACCCCCCAGGGGGGCGATGCCAGTGGCCCGGCAGAGCCGGTTCCACGGCATCCTTGACGAAAGCACGTGCGCTGAAATGACGGTTGATAAACCCTGTCCCATGAGGGTGAGACCGGCCTGAAGCGCATTATTGATGAAATTTCATATAAATTGCAGCCATGTCCCCATCCCGTGCCGCCGGCCTCATGGCCCGCCCTCCCGATTTCTCGCCGCGCGACTTCCGCGCGACGCTGGGCATGTTCGCGACCGGGGTCACGATCGTCACCGCGCGCAACGACAGCGGTGAACCTGTCGGGCTGACGGCCAGCTCCTTCAACTCGGTCTCGCTCGATCCGCCGCTGGTGCTGTGGAGCCTGGGCAAGGCGGCCGGCTCGATGGCGGTGTTCACCCAGGGCCGGCACTACGCCATCAACGTGCTGGCCGCCGACCAGCAGGCGCTGGCCGAGCGCTTTGCCGCGCGCGGCGTGGACCGCTGGGCCGGCGTCGAGTTCGACGAAGGCGCCGGCGGCGCACCGCTGCTGCGGGGCTGCGTCGCGACCTTCGAGTGCTTCAACCGCAGCCAGTACACCGAAGGCGACCACGTCATCTTTGTCGGCGAAGTCGAGCGCTGCACGCGCCGGCCCACCGCCTCGCCCCTGCTGTTCCACGGCGGGCGCTTCTATACCGAGCACCCGCTGCAAGCCGACCCCAGCGCGCCGCAGGCGCCCGACAACCGCTTCGTCGGCAGCTACCTGGGCTACCTGCTCGGCCAGGCCAGCCACGCGGTCTACCGCGACTTCGAGAACGCGATTGCCGCGCAGGGCCTGACCCACATCGCCTGGCGCGTGCTCGCGGTGCTGCACGACGCGGCGCTCGCGCCGGCTGCCACCGGACTTCAGGGCGGTCTGCCCATGGGCCAGCTCGCGCGCGACGTGCTCGCCAAGCAACCGACCGTGACCAAGCTGGTGCAGCGCATGGCCGACGACGGACTGGTCACCTTGCTGGCCGACCCGGCGGACCAGCGCCGCACCCTGGTCGCGGCGACCGCCAACGGCCAGCGCATCGCCGCCGCGCTGATCGAACAGGCGCGCGCACAGGAAACCAACCTGCTCTCGCGCTGGTCGGCCGGTGAGGCCGAAGCACTCAAGCGCCACTTGCAGCGTCTGGCATCGGGCCAGTGACCGCATGCGCGCTCTGGCGCGCTTCTCTCGGATACCCTTTCCTTCATGACCCCCGTCCAACGCAAAGACCACCTCGACACCTTCGCCATGACCCTGCTCGTGGCTTGCTGCGCCTTCTGGGGTTTCCAGCAGATCCTGATCAAGTTCGCCGGCCGCGAGATCCCGCCGCTGTGGCAGGCCTCGGTCCGCATGGTGGGCGCCACCGCCCTGCTCTGGCTCTGGTGCCAGGTCCGCGGTGTGAAGCTCTTCACCCGCGACGGATCACTGCCGGGCGGACTGCTGGTCGGTCTGCTGTTCGCGGCCGAGTTCTGCCTGATCTACCTCGGCCTGCAGCACACCAGCGCCTCGCGCCTGACCGTGTTCCTCTACACCAGCCCGTTCTGGGTCGCGCTGCTGCTGCCGCGTTTCGTGCCCACCGAAAAGATGCGCGGCCTGCAGTGGGTCGGGCTGTTCATCGCGTTTGCGGCCGTGGGCGTGGCGTTCAGCGAAGCCTTCCTGCACGGCTCGGCACCGGGCCAGTGGAAAGGCGACGCCATGGGCCTGGCCGCCGGCATGTTCTGGGGCCTGACCACCATCGCCATCCGCACCTCCAAGGTCGCGAGCATCCAGGCCGAGAAATCGCTCTTCTACCAGCTGAGCGTGACCGCCGCGGTCTGCCCGCTGCTGTCGCTGGCGCTGGGTGAAACCTGGGGCTTCGACTACTCCGCGCTGGCCTGGGGCTCGGTGTTTTTGCAGACCGCCGTCGGCGCCTTCGCCAGCTACCTGGCCTGGATGTGGATGCTGCGCCACTACCCCGCGACGCAGATGTCGACCTTCACCTTCCTCACCCCGCTGTTCGCGCTGGTGTTCGGCGTGGTGCTGCTGGGCGAGCCGCTGACCACACAGCTGGTGCTGGCGCTGGTGGGCGTGGCCTGCGGGATCGTGCTGGTGAGCCGGAAGGGGTAAGCGACAGGCCTCAGGCCTGGTCACCGGTCACCGGTCACCGGTCACGGAAATGCGACCACAGGGCAGTGCCGCCAACAACCGCCACCGCCCCGACCACGGTCAGCAACCTGCCAAGGGTCGTGGAACACCCGAAGGCGAACGCATTGGCCACACAGCTGATGTTGTCGCCCTCCGTCATCCAGCGGTAAAGCAACGCGCCGGCAGCGACACTGGCCGTCAGGCCCACAAGGAAGCGCACGATCACGAGCAGCGGTTTTTTCACTTTCGATCTCCTGAGATCAAGCGCTGAAAACATACCACCGTCAGAACGGCGACGGGCAGGTACAGCAAGCCGTCCAGGCAAGTGAGGCAATGGCCCGAGGCCGCCACGAACGGAATCAACCAGAACAACGGCACCATCGGAGCGAAGATCACCACGATCTGATTCGGGAGTTCGTCGGCAGAGAGAGGTCTCACAGGCTTGCCCACGGTGTCACGCAAAGGCATTTAACCAGTTCGTTGTCACGGCTGGATCGCGAACGCAATCACCACCTGTTTGGGCGTCTGCTTGAACTCGTTGACCGCCGCCACTTTCGCCTTGTCCGCAATGTCGGACAGATTGGCGTTGGCCGGGATGCCCTGGAACGTGACATTCACCGAGGTCAGGTTGCCGTTGAAACCGATCACCCATACGCCAGCACCAACACCAGAAACAGCAGAAACCCCTGCACCTCCAGCGGTACGCCCGGCGGCAGGTCGGTGCCCAGCCGTCTGCGCATGGTGAACAGGTCGGCTTCCTCGATGCGACCGGTCACCTGACCGCCCTGCACCCAGTCAAAGCGCGTCTTGAGGCGTCCAAAGCGGCGCACGAGTTCGCCCTTGCAGGGACCGGTGATGCGAACGGTAGGCGAGCGGAACAGATGGCCAGTCACCGTGACGTCGGCCGCCGCGACGCACACGCCATCCTTCATCAGCTCGTAGCGCGTGTCGTTTTCCCAGCCACGGCGCGTGTACTCGAACTCGATGGTGTACGCCGCTCCCGACAGGGTCATGTCGATGCGCGACGACAGGCGCCCGGGCGCCGGGTTCTTCAGCCGCGCGTTGCGCGCCTCGGCCCAGTCGGGGAAACACAGGTCACCGATCGCGGCACCGCCCGGTGACACGAGGTCGTAGGTGAAGCCGGAGAGGGCCGAGCGCTGCTGGGCGATCAGCATGGGAAGCTCTCGCGAGTTCGACGGGTGGAGATGCTCAGCCAAGGAAATAGCAGGAACAGCCTCCACCACAAAAGACAATGCATAGAGCTGGAGGTATCCGGTGCGTCAGCTCTGGACACGTTCGACATCCCTGGCCCAGAACCGGATGGCGGGATCCTGCTCGAAGCTCCGCACCCTCACCCGCGCAGTCTCCAGGCCACGCTCAGAGAGATCGAGTATTTCCATGCCCGAACCTGAGCCGACATATCCCTCGTCCACAGACAGTTGCTCAAACGCCAGAAAGCGGAGCATCACCGTCTCCTCCTCTCGGCAGAGCGTGATGGACAGTTCTCGGGCCTGGAAGTCCACTTGCAGCGACACGACCTTGTAGGTCCACGGACGTTGCAGGATGGGATGGGGTCGTTCGGACATGGTGATGCTCCCTTGCTTGCCCCGCCAGGCGCTTCTCTGTACCAGCGGCGCGTCACTGTAACCCGTGCCCCTCACCCCAAAAACGAGGGCCGGTCGCAACGGCCGGCCCTCATGATTCACCTGCCCCTCAAGGCCTCACCGCAGGTGGTGCACCGCCGCCTGCCCGTAGACCGGCGTGTCCAGCCCCTCATAACGCGCCTTGAGCTGCAGCGAGAGGAACTGCGAGTAGTGGCGGCTCTGGTGCAGGTTGCCGCCGTGGATCCAGAGCTGCTGCTGGTTCGTCGGCTTCCACATGTTGCGCAGCTCGCCTTCCCACGGCCCCGGGTCCTTGGTGGTGCTGGAACCCAGGCCCCAGACCTTGCCGACGCGGTCGGCGACTTCGGGTGACACCAGGTCGGCCAGCCAGCGGTTCATCGAGCCGAAGCCGGTGGCGTAGACGATCAGGTCGGCCGGCAGTTCGGTGCCGTCGGTCAGCGTCACGCTCTTGGGGTTGATGCGTTCGATGTTGTTGTGGCTCTTGAGCTTGATGCTGCCGTTGGCCACCAGCTCGCTCGCGCCCACGTCGATGTAGTAGCCCGAGCCGCGGCGCAGGTACTTCATGAACAGGCCCGAGCCGTCGTCGCCGAAGTCGAGCATGAAGCCAGCCTTCTCCAGCCGGCCGTACAGGTCGGCGTCGCGCTTCTTCATCTCGTCGTACACCGGGATGTGGAAGCTGTGCATGATCTTGTAGGGCACGCTGGCGAACACGAGGTCGGCCTTGTGGTGGTCGATGCCGTTCTTGATCGCCTCTTCGCTGTAGAGCCCGCCCAGCGCCAGCTCCATCAGCGAGTCGGACGGCGCGATGTGCGTGCTGCTGCGCTGGATCATGGTGACGTCGGCGCCGTTTTCCCACAGGGCCGCGCAGATGTCGTGCGCCGAGTTGTTCGACCCCAGCACCACGCATTTCTTGCCCACGTACTGCTCGGGGCCGGGGTGCTTGCTGGAGTGGTGCTGGTCGCCTTCGAAGCTGTCGGCGCCTTCGATCTGCGGCACGTTGGGGTAGCCCGAGACGCCGAGCGCGAACACCAGCTGCTTGGGCCGCAGCACGACTTCCTTGCCCATGCGGTCCACGGTCAGTTCCCACTCGCCCCTGGCTTCGTTGAAGTGCGCCTTCTTCGCGGTGGTCGAGCCCCAGTAGTTGATCTCCATGACCTTGGCGTACATCTCCAGCCAGTCGCCGACCTTGTCCTTGGGCGCGAACACCGGCCAGTCGTCCGGGAAGGGCAGGTACGGCAGGTGGTCGTACCAGACCGGGTCGTGCAGGCACAGCGTCTTGTAGCGGTTGCGCCAGCTGTCGCCGGGGTTGGGGTTCTTCTCGATCACGATGGTCGGCACGCCCAGGCGGCGCAGCCGCGCGGCCAGGATGATGCCGCCCTGCCCGCCGCCGACGATGACGACGTAAGGCTGCTCGGTGTAGCCCAGGCGCGCCTCTTCTTCGTGGCGCCGCTCCAGCCAGCTCTTGCGGCCCTTCTGCGCGCCGTGCTCGGCGCCCTTGATGCGGCGCGTGCCCTTCTTCTCTTCAAAGCCCTTGAGCTCGACCATGGTGGTCAGCAGGGTCCAGGCCTTGTCGCCCTTGAGGCGCAGATGGCCGCGGCCGCGCGAGACCTTGGTCTCGAAGGTGAACCAGGCGTCGGTCACGCCGTCGGCTTCGGTCGCCTCGCCTTCGAGCTGGAAGTTCGACGCCGCCGTGTCGGCCTGCCGCGCGGCGAGCATCTCGGTGATCGCGCCGTGGCCTTCCTGCGTGCGGATGTTCCAGGTGAAGGACACGAGGTCGCGCCAGTAGCAGTCGGCGTCGAAGAGGGGAAGCACGGCATCGGGCTTGCCGGTCGCCAGCGCGGCGCCAAAGGCGTCCAGCCAGCGCTGTGCCCGCCCGGAGGGCGTGTTAGCAGTCATGGGTTGTCTCCTGTGATGCCGGCCTCGGTGCGGGCCGGTGCCTTCTGCATCACAAGACGCGTGCCATGCGGGCGGCGCGCGCAAGTGCTTGATCTGATTGCTGTTGGCCAGTGGCGTCGGGTGTCACACCCCGTGCAGCTGTCACCCTCGCGGAGTGACAGGTGTCACTGCCGCTCGACGGTCACTCCATGCGGTTCGGGGGCACGATGCCAGCACGCTTCATCCTGCGATAGAGGGTCATGCGCGAGAGCCCCATCGCCCGCGCCACCGCGCTCACGTTCCAGTGCGCAGTGCGCAACGCCTGCAGCAGCGCTTCCGGCCCGTCGTCAGTGGTCGAGGCAGCGGTGTCCACGCCGCGCCCTGGCAGACGGCTGGCCTGCAGTTCGGGCAGGTCGTCGAGGTCGATCTCCCCGTCCGCGCAAATGCTCGCCGCGTAGTCGAGCACGTTGCGCAGCTCCCGCAGGTTGCCTGGCCAAGGGTGGCTCATCAGCCGTTGCAGCGCGGCCGGCGTGAGCGAGCGGCCGCCCAGCAGGCGCGTGATCATCGCGCCCAGGTCGCTGCGCTCGCGCAGCGGCGGCAGCTGGATGTGCGCGCCCTTGAGGCGGTAGTACAGGTCGTCGCGGAAGCGCCCCGCCAGCACCAGCTGCTCCAGCGGCGCGTGCGTCGCCGCGATCACGCGGATGTTCACCGGCACCGGCTTCGTCGCACCCACCGGCAGCACCTCGCGCTCGGACAGCACGCGCAGCAGCCGCGCCTGCAGCGCCAGCGGCATGTCGCCGATCTCGTCGAGGAACAGCGTGCCGCCGTCGGCCTCGGCGATCAGGCCGCGCTTGCCCTTGGGCGAGGCGCCCGAGAAGCTGCCCGGCAGGTGGCCGAACAGCTCGCTCTCGATCAGGTGCTCGGGAATCGCCGCGCAGTTCACCGCCACGAAGGGCCGGCTGCGCCGCTCGCTCGCGGTGTGCACCGCCTTCGCGAAATACTCCTTGCCCGAGCCGGTCTCGCCGGTGATCAGCAGGCTGATGGGCGTGTTCACCAGCCGCGCCACGCGCTCCACCTGCCGGTCCAGCGCCGCGTCGCCGGCCGAGAGCGCGGCCAGCGGCGCGGGCACGCGGCGTTCCTCGCGCGGCGCGCTCGCCACCGGCCGCGCCGGCGGCGGCACCGCCGAGAGGAACAGCAGCTGCTTGCCGCCCGCCAGCATCACCGCCCGCTGGTCCGAGGGCTGCGTCATCACGAAGCGGCCGATCTGTCCGAACGGCAATCCGAACAGCTGCTCGAAGCCCATGCCCAGCAGCGGTTCACCCTTCTGCAAAGCCAGTTGCGCCCGCCGGTTGTGGCCCACCACGCGGCCGTTCGCGTCCAGCGCCAGCAGGTAGTCCGGCTGCACGTCGAGGAACTGCGGCGCCTGCGACAGGCGCAGCACCCAGTCGTGCCGGTGGCGGTGCAGGAAGGCCGCGTTCTCGATGTCGTGCGCGTACATCTTCACCAGCTGCAGCGCCAGGTGCTGGCTCTCCTTGGGCTGCTGCGAACTCAGCTGCGAAATGTCCAGCACCGCGCTCAGCTGCCCCGCGCTGTCGTACACCGGCGCGGTGGTGCAGGTCAGCGGAATGTGGGTGGCGTCGAAGTGGTCGTCCAGGTGCACCGTCAGCGCCTGGCCGGTGCTGATGCAGGTGCCCACGCCACAGGTGCCGGCGTGCTGCTCGCTCCAGTCCGCGCCGAGGTACAGGCCCGCCTTGCGCAGGCTGGGCTCGAACACCAGGTCGCCCAGGAAGTCCACCGTCACGCCGCGCGCATCGGTCAGCAGCACCACATAGCCCAGCCCCGCGACCTTGCTGTAGAGCGACTCCAGCCCGTGGCGCGCGATCTGCAGCAGCGCCTCCATCTGGTCCTGGTGCTCGCGCAGCCGCGCCTGCGGCAGGATCACCGCCTCCTGCATGCGCGTCGGGTCCAGCCGGTGCTGCTGCACACAACGCAGCCACGAATCGCGGATCACCTGCTCATGCCGCGCCGCGATCTGCGCCCCCACCCCGTCCGCGGCCACCTGCATCACGGTGGCAATGTGCTGGTGCGGGCTGGTGGTGGCGTGTTGCATGGCGCGTCTCCGGGGTGAAGGCTGGCGGGCGTCAGAAAGCCTTGCACCTTCGGATCAGCGCGGGGTGGTGTCAATGGAGGGTTTACCCGGGGAAGCAACCGGCCTAGTTGATGCGAACACCAAAAATCCAGAAAACAAATTAATCCAAACACCTCCAAACTCATTCGAACCAAATACGAGTGAAGCCTACAACTCACCCTTGCTCTTGCTCCCTTAGAACCTGAAGCCTTACAAATGCCTTCAGAGCTGGATCTTTAAATGTCGTGTAATTATTTAGTCGATCCACGCCTTCAGGTCGCTCAACATCACTCAGAACCTGCCCATAGCGGGCATCCTTCAAATCGCGCAACGGCCCCGATAGAGATGTGCTCGGGACATCTTTTCCAAGATATTGCGAAACACGTTCCTTTAGCATTTCCATAGTCACGTACTCATCATCACACTCCGCCATAGCTCGAAGAATTTGCTTTCTATAGCGAATGTCCCCCGTGCTCTCAACCGCAGAGATATAGGCTTTATTCAGTCTATTCATCTTCGTTTCTACAAGGGCATCTACAGCCTTACCTATATCAAGGAGACTCACTCTACGCGGATTTCTTTCAAATGCAGCTTCTGCAACTTCCAAACATAGGTACTGAAGAATGCTCGGCGAGCCGACACTCGTTCTCACAAGCTTAGCGACAGCATCGGATCCAACTTCTATGGCAAGAGATCTCATCCCTTCTTGAACCACGTAATGAGACTCCATGTCAGTCATCGACTTGAGGTGAATTTCTTGAATTAGGCGATCTATACCCGGATCAGAGGATACAAGCTTACTTGCATCCGATGCAGTTCCAAGCAATACAATTTTGAAGTTTTTGCAATTTGCATTGCCGTAGCTCTTTACGAATTTCGACAAGTCTTCAGCAAACTCCGGCGTCGCTCGGTGCAATTCATCTATTAGCAAAGCTACCCCAGCAGTTTCACAAATTTCAATCACTTTCGAATCAGTCGGAGACGTTACGACAAATTGCTCCTCTAGCTGAATTGTCGATCCAGATGTTGCCGTTTTCTTTGCTGCAACAAGAGCATTCCAGCCTCCATGAGAAACCCCCGCTTGCATAGATTGCTCACTCGCAGTTGAACTACTACTGCCAGCCACTTTCTTTGTCTGCACCGAGTACCCCAACTTCTCAAGGCACCGAGAAAATACCGCCTCCAACCTTTGATCGGCCACACTCTCAATATTTACCAATAACCCTTTGTCATCTTTATCTTTAAGAGCGTATCTAGCCATCGATGTTTTGCCAACACCATACTCTCCATAAACAACAGGAACCATGCCACGCCTGAGCGTCTTGTTGAAAAGATCCTCTGCAGTTCCACGACTGGCATAAATGTTGGTCGGATGAATCGGCAACTGCCCGGGGGTAAACACATCATTTGGGGTTAGCATTTTCAAGATCCTTTCTATTTCCAACCAAGCAACCAATCCCGATCAGTATCACTAGGCGGAAGGCATCCAAACTAGCAGCAACAAAGCGGACGTATCCTAGGTTGCAAATGGGCCTCTAAAATCCAAAAAGAAAAGCATCGTACTGCATGTGCCTCAGTCCAGCATCAACGATAGCCCCGTTTAGAAGTAGCAACAGCTGCGGAATGTCATAAATCGACCAATGACTCAGCAGAGTTCCTGAATCGCGGTCGGAACCACCTTGGGGGATATCGATAGGTTCTACAAGGTTTCGCGATTCGGTTCGCTAACGGCGGCGAGCTGCTGGCTTGGGCTGAGGTCGAGGTTCTAGTCGTGCATCCAGACAAGGGTTGCCACGATGGCCAGCGGCACATCACACCGCCGGATACGCCCCCGTCCCACCCGGCCAAGCCGTCAGCACCTCAAACCCCTGCTCCGTCACCGCCACCATGTGCTCCCACTGCGCCGAGAGCGAGCGGTCCTTGGTCACCACCGTCCAGCCGTCGGCCAGCTGCCGGGTCTCGCGTTTGCCGGCGTTGAGCATGGGTTCGATGGTGAAGACCATGCCGGCCTCCAGCCGCAGGCCCTGGCCGCGCTGGCCGTAGTGCAGCACGTTGGGTTCGTCGTGGTAGATCTGACCGATGCCGTGGCCGCAGTACTCGCGCACCACGCTGAAGTGCTCGCGGTACGCGACGCTCTGGATGGCGTGGCCCACGTCGCCGAGCGTGGCGCCGGGCCGCACCTGCCGGATGCCGGCCAGCAGGGCTTCGTAGGTGGTGTCGACCAGCCGCCGCGCCAGGGTGCTGGGCGTGCCGACGCAGAACATGCGGCTGGTGTCGCCGAACCAGCCGTCCTTGAGCACGGCCACGTCGATGTTGACGATGTCGCCGGCCTTGAGGATCTTGTCGGCCGCGGGGATGCCGTGGCAAACCACGTGGTTGACCGAGGTGAGGATGGTCTTGGGGTAGCCGTGGTAACCGAGGTTGGCGGGGATGGCGCCCTGCACGTGGACGATGTGGTCGTGGGCGAGGCGGTCGAGCGCTTCGGTGCTGACGCCGGGCACGACGTGCGGCTCGATCATGGCCAGCACCTCGGCGGCCAGCTGTGCGGACCGCCGCGCCATGACCAGTTCGTCGGCGCTGCGGATCGGGACGGGGCGCGCCATCAGTGGCGGCCTTTGGCGGTGGCGGCAGCGGCGGTCTTGGGTGGCGTGGCAGGCGTGCCGAGGGTGGCGGCGTTGCTGAGGTCGAGACCGCCGCTGAGTTCGGCCTGGATCAGCAGCTGGCAGATGGCGCGGTAGTCGAGGTCGGGGTGCATCTCGGTCAGCATGCCGACGCGCATCCAGTGCTCGGCCTGCGCGTTGATGGACCGGCTCAGGGCCGTGCCCGCGACCCGCAGGTTCTCATGCATCTGGTCGGAAATTTTGACGATGCCCATGGGTGGACTCCATATGAAACATATACGGATTGTATTTGTTTCATATTTCTCACTGCACGGTGTCGAGGCAGCTGCTCTGCGCGGCTAGAAGCTCAAGGTCCGGTTGATTGCAGGTTCAGGCTTCGGCTTCGCTGACCGTGATCGTGCCTTCCGCATATTCGAAGCTGTACTTCCCGTCTGGGCTGGAAAAGCGCAGCTGTCCCGTTTCGTAGTTCAGCTCATTGACGAAGACCATTGCCCCATCAATGGGCCCGATGCCGATGGCGTGGCCGCATTCGGGATAGGTCGGCTCAGAATCCCTCGCCACTCGCTGCCAACTGCCTAAGGAAAAGACGCCCTTCCCGGAGTGAGAAACAACAAGCAGATACCGGCCCGAAGGATCGACGCCAGCTGCAACAAGACCTCCTACAAATAGATGCGTTTTCATGGCTCGTTAAGGTTGCGCCGTCTTCTCCAGCTTCGACAGGTCAAACCCCTTGGCCTGCAAGCGCCCCAGCAAGGCCTGGTAAGCCGCAGCGTCCACAGCCGGCGTGCGCGATAGGACCCACAGGTATTCGCGGTTCGGCTCGCTCACGGCGACGAGCTGGTAACCCGGGTCGAGGTCGATGACCCAGTAGTTGGCCCAGACCATGGGCAGCCACGACAGCCAGGCAGAGGCGAAGCGCACCTCCAGCCTGGGCGAGTCGGCGGGGCCGTCCTGGCGCGCGCGGCCCACGGCTTCGGTCATCTCGCCATTGGCCTGGCGGCAGCGGTTGACGACGTCGATCTGGCCGTCGTCGCGTTGGCGATAGAGCGCCTGCGTGTCGGCCACGCACTGGCGCTGGAAGCGGTTGGGATACTTCGCGATTTCGTACCAGGTGCCCAGGTAGCGGCCGACGTCAAGGCGCTCGATGGCCTGAAGCGGCTCGGGCGGGGTGGTGCTTTGCGCGGGGGCGGCGAGTGGCGCGAGCAGGGTCAGGGCCACGGCCAGCGGGAACCAGAGACGCGATGGAAGTGGTGTGGGGAAGCGCATGCGGTCAAGCAACCCCAAGGGCTGGTCCTTTGAGTTCGATGACGTTGCCGTCCAGGTCGCAGAAATACAGGGAGAACCCTTCGCCCTCCGCGCCAAAGTTGGTGCTCGCCGGGCCTCTGGGCACGACGCCATGTTCGGCGAGGTGCGCCACGATGCGTTGTTCGTCGAAGGGCTCCACCCGCAGGCAGAGGTGGTCGACGTTCCGTCCCTCCGCCTTCGGCCCCTCCCCGCCGACCCGACCCAGCGGTCCGTCGATGGCCACGAGATCGATCAAGGACGCGCCAGCCCGGACATGCATCAGACCAAGTTCGGGCCGCTCGCGCACGAGGCGGCAACCGAGCACGCGCTCGTAGAACGCCACGCTGGCGGCAAGATCCCGCACGCGGAACACGACGTGATCGATGCGTTCGACGGTGAAGGGAAGCATGGGCGGCGGCGTTGGGTGGGATTGCCGCATTCTGGCGTCAAACCAGTGCGGCCAGCTTGAGCGTCGTGCCCCAGTTGCGTGTGGTGATGCCTTTGCCGGCCTTGCCCAACATCGCCTCGCCCGCTTTGCTTTCCAGCAACCCGCCCGCGCAATGCAGGTAGGCGGCATGCGCCGTGACGGCGAGGCGCTCGCCCGGGTTCAGCAGCGGCTGCAAGGCATCGAGCTCGGCCAGCCGGGCCGGGTCCATCGCGAAGGCCACGAGAAAACGCGAATGCTCCGCCTCGGGCGGAACGATCGGGTTGCCATCCACGATGGCGCGGAACTCGCTGGCGGACTTCACGATCACCGGCGTGGTGACGCCGAAGCGGTCCTGCAAGCCGGCAGCGATGTCGGCGGCCAGCTTCGTCGCGCTGCGGCTGGTCGAAGCGAACACGGCGTTGCCGCTGTTCCGCAAGGTTTTCACGTCTGTGTGTCCCAGCGCTTCGAGCATGGCTCGGAACTCGGCCATCGGCACGCGGTTGCCTTTACCGACGTTGACACCACGGAGAAGGACGACGAAGCGGGACATGGCTACGAGTCAATGGCGATGTTCTGCCAATGCCGAAAGCCGTTGCACAAACTTCTCACCGACCAACTCGTCCACTCGTGCAATGGCCTTCACCGCTTCCACCGAGTCGAATGACCTGCCTTCCAAAACTGCCAAGGCTTGATTGTGCAAGGCATAGGCAAGATGAGCCGCGGCTCGAACAGAGGGCTCTCCGGCGGCGTCACTACCCAGTTGCCCGGCCAGCAGGCGCCGCAACTCGTACACGGCGAATGCCAGGAGAGTGGTTTGGTCGATGTTGGAGGTCATGAGTTTGGGTGAGATACACCCGCGATGTATATGACAGCACGCAGGATACCTGTCCCCTCAAGTCAAGACATTCAAGCACGCTCAGATCACATCAGGCAGCGACCTCCTCCACCACAGCCTCCCACGCGGCCCGCGCCGCCTGCAGCCGCGCCACCTCCACCGCGTCGGGCAGCGGCACCTCCGCGTACCGCGCGCCCTCCCCCGCCGGTTCGTCCCAGCGGGTGCTGAGCCAGGCGCCGCGCGCCGTACCTTCCACCTCGTCCACGCTGCGCAGCAGGCGCATGGGCGCGAGCAGTGCGGCCAGCGCGGTGACGAAGGCGGGGTTGTCGGTCATCGGGCCTTCGAGCACCACGGTGTGGGCGGCCTCGGCGGCCGGCCCCTGCGGCAGCAGTTCGCGCAGGGTCTGCGCGGTCATGAGCGCGCAGTACCAGGCGCCGAGCGCGGGCCGCAGGTGCAGCGGCACCTCGCCGGGGCGGTTGCCGATGCGGCGTTCGCCCTGGCGCAGTTCGGCCACGCGGCCGTGCGCGGCGCCGGGCTGGGCGCTGTCTTCGGGCAG
Organism: Hydrogenophaga sedimenti; assembly: GCF_051857515.1. Taxonomy (NCBI): domain Bacteria; kingdom Pseudomonadati; phylum Pseudomonadota; class Betaproteobacteria; order Burkholderiales; family Comamonadaceae; genus Hydrogenophaga; species Hydrogenophaga sedimenti. Next base: position 24,868 of record NZ_JBPZHA010000008.1, on the reverse strand, counting down.
CACCATCCAGCCCGCGTCGATCACGTCGCGCAGCGCGCGCAGCGTGGCGAGCGAGGGGTCGGCGCCGTGGCAGAGGTGGGCGAATTCGCGCCCGCCCATGAAGCGCGCGGTCGGCACGGGTTTGCCTTCGACCGACTGGTTGAAGAGCTGGTCGCGCAGCGGGTCGAGCGTGAGCGCGTCGGTGGGCACGCCGGGCGCCATGATGACCGTCCAGGTGCCGGTGGAGACGACGCTGGCGCCGGGCAGCGCGTGCAGGTGGCGCGCGAGGCAGGCGTTGCTGTCGTGCAGGCCGACGTGCACGCGGCAGTCGGGCGCGAGGCCGAGCGTGGCGGCGAGTTCGGGCCGCAGCGGGCCCAGCGCTTCGTGCGCCAGGCGCAGCGGTGCGAAGCGTTCGGTCAGGCCCTGTCGCACAGCCCAGGGCGCGAAGGCGTTGCGCGCGGGTTGCCAGAGGTGGGTGTGGCAACCCAGGGACGTGGCCTCGTTCGCGGCCACCCCCGTGAGCCACCAGGCCCAGTACTGCGGGTAGGGCAGCCAGTGGCGCACGCGCGCCCAGGCCTCGTGCCGGTTCTGCTGCAGCCAGTAGAGCTGCAGGCCGGCGTTCAGGCCCAGCGGCAGCAGGGGCGAGCCGGTGAGCTCGAAGCCGTCGAGCAGGGCCGTATAGCGCTCGCGCCAGGAGCCGTAGCCGTCCCACTCGTAGTCCATCGGCGGCAGCGCGAGGCCATCGTCGCCAATGGCGCAGAAGGCCGCGCCGTGGGTGGTGATGCCGATGCGGCCGATCTGGCGCCGCTCGGGCAGCGTGGCCATGCCCTCGAGCAGCCAGGCCTGCAGGGCCTCGGTGCCGAGCGCGGTGTAGCCGTCGGCGTCGACCGGCGCATTGGCCTGCACGCGGCGGGCCAGCACGTCGCCCTCGGCGTTGAACAGCACCAGCTTGGCGTTGCTCTTGCCGATGTCGAGGACCAGCGTGTGGGGGTGGCGGTTCATGTCATTCCATGTGGAAGAGACAGGGCAGGTCTTCGGCCACCGGTGAGCCATCCGGATTGCTGCGCATGATGTCCTTCATGTGCTGCCACCAGCGCTGCATCACCGGGTGCTGCGGCAGGCTGGCCATGCTGTGGCCGGCGCGGCGGCGCAGCACGCCGAACAAGACATGGTGTTCGGCGTCGAGGTAGATGCTGTAGTCCTCGATGCCGCTGTCCTTGAGCAGGCTGACCAGCTCCGGCCAGATGGCGTCGTGGCGGCGGCGGTATTCGTCGACGCAGCCGGGGTTGAGGAACATGCGGAAGGCGTGTTTTTCCGTGGCGCTGTCGGGCGAGGCGTTGCTCATGTGAAGCTCCCCCGCACGGCCTGATTTCTCTGGAAGCGCGCCATGAAGCGGCGCAGGTACTGCGGCAGCACCATGGCCACGATCAGCAGGCCGCCGACCACCATGGACACCACGATGCCGGTGACGTTGAGCATGCCCATGGCGAAGGTGAAGCTGCCCAGCAGCACGGCGGCCAGCAGGGTGCCGACGATGCTGCCCTTGCCGCCCAGGATGGAGACGCCCCCGAGGATGACGATGGTCACCGCGTCCAGCTCCCAGCCCATGGCGAGGTTGGGCCGGGTGCTGCCGATGCGGCCGGTGAGCAGCACGGCGGCCAGCGCGGCCATGACGCCGGCGAAGACGAAGAGGCCCATGCGGTAGCGGTCGACCGCGATGCCGGAGAAGCGCGCGGTGACGGCGTTCGCGCCGATGGCGTAGACGCGTCGGCCGTGCACCGTGGCGTGCAGGAACAGGCCGACCAGCAGCGCCGCGATCAGCATCACGGCGAACTCGATCGGCACGATCAGCCAGGGCAGGTCCAGCAGGTCGCCCACATAGCCGTTGCCCCAGGTGACCAGGGTCTCCGGGTAGCCGGTGAGCGCCTGGTCACCCAGCACCACCTGCGCGAGGCCGCGGTAGAGCGAGAGGGTGCCGATGGTGACGACGATGGAAGGCAGCTTCCAGCGCGTGACCAGCCAGCCGTTGAGCGCGCCGCAGGCCGCGCCGGTGGCGAGCGCGGCGAGCACCATGGTCGCGGTGCCGGCGCCGGCCTTCATCGCGAAGCCCATCGCCATCGAGGCCAGCGCCATGGTGGCGGCGATCGAGAGGTCGATCTCGCCCGCGATCACCAGCAGCGCCATCGCCAGCGCGATCAGCGCCTTCTCGGAAAAGTTGTAGGTGCTGTCGGCAAGCGCGTAGGGCGTGAAGAAGCCCTCGATGCCCAGGCCGAAGCCCAGGTAGACCAGCACGATCAGCGCAATGAGGATGCGCTCCCAGGTGTCCAGCGCCTTCATGCGGCCGCTCCTTGACGGGTTTCGAGAATCTGTCGGCCCTGCGTGCGGTCGGCGCGGGCGTTGAGCACGACCGAGACCAGGATCACCGCGCCGGCAATCGCCTGCTGCCAGAACGGCGAGACCTGGATCACCGGCAGCGCGCCATTGATGACGCCGATGAACAGCACGCCCAGCAGCGCGCCAGCGATGGTGCCGACGCCGCCGCCGATGCTGACGCCGCCGATCACACACGCGGCGATGACGGTCAGCTCGTAGCCCGAGGCGAGTTCGGTGAAGGCGATCGAATAGCGGCCGACCCACAGCAGGCCCGCGAGGCCGGCCAGCAGGCCCGAGAGCGTGTAGGCCATGACCAGGCGCTGGCGCACCGGGATGCCGGCGTAGAGCGCGGCGTGCGGGTTGCCGCCGTAGGCGTAGAGCTCGCGCCCTTCGCGGCGCCAGCGCAGCAGCCAGGCGGTCGCCAGGGTCACCACCAGCGCGACCCAGATCAGCGCCGGCAGGCCGAGCCATTCTTCGCGCGGCAGGCCCTTGATGAGCGGGTGGATTTCGTGGTCGGAGATCCAGGCGCCGCCGCTGGCCACGAAGATCGCGCCGCGGTAGGCCGAGAGCGTGCCCAGCGTGACCACGATGGGCGGCAGCGAGAACCGCATGATCAGCCAGCCGTTGACCGCACCCAGCAGCGCGCCGATGGCGCAGGCCATGAGCAGCATCAGCACCAGCGGCATGCCCGGCCAGGCGCGCGCGGCCAGCGCGCACAGCATGCCGGTGAGCGCGAGGTTGGACGCCACCGAGAGATCGACGCCGCGCGTGAGCAGCACCAGCATCTGGCCCATCACGAGGATCACGAGGATGGCCGAGTCGTTGCCGATGTCCAGCGCGTTGCGCGCGCTCAGGAACACCGGCGCGCGCCAGCCGACGGCCAGCACGATGAGGGTGATGATGACCGCGAGCAGCCACTCGCGGCGGCGGGCGTGCCAGTGGGTAGAAAGTGCGGCGCTCATGCGGCCAGCTCCTGCGGTTCGTTGTGGACAGGTGAGGCGGAGGCGATGCCCGACGCGGCGGACACGATGGTTTCGGCGTCGGCCTCGCCCTGTTCAAAGGTCGCGACCATGCGGCCGCGCCGCATGACCACGGTGCGGTGCGCGAGGTGCATCACCTCGGGCAGCTCGCTGGACACGAGGATCACGGCCAGGCCCTGCGCGACCATCTCGGCGATCAGCTGGTAGACCGCCTGCTTGGCGCCGACGTCGATGCCCTTGGTGGGTTCGTCGAGGATGACGATGCGCGGGTTCAGGCCCAGCCACTTGGCGATCACCACCTTCTGCTGGTTGCCGCCCGACAGGCCCGAGAGCGGCGTGTCGTGGCCGGCGGTCTTGATGCGCAGGCGGCCGATCATGCTGTCGGTCAGCGCGGCCTCTCGCGCCGCCGAGAGCCAGGGCCCGCGCGAGAGCGGCTCGGCCTTGGTCACCGGGCCGGCGAGGCCCGCGAGCGAGATGTTGTGGCGCACCGAGAAGTCGAGGATGCCGCCCTGGCGCTGGCGCTCCTCGGGCACGTAGGCCAGGCCGGCCGCAATCGCGTCGGCCGGCTCGCGCACCTTGAGCGCCTTGCCGCCGACACGGATCTCGCCGCGCGCCTGCGGGTTCAGGCCCATGAGCGCGAGCATGGCCTCGCTGCGGCCCGCGCCGACCAGGCCGTAGAAGCCCAGGATCTCGCCGGCGCGCAATGAAAAATTCAGGCTGTCGAATTCGGTCGGGTGCGAGAGGCCTTGCACCTCCAGCACCAGCTCGCCCGCCTGGCGCGGGATGTGGGGGTAGATCTTGCTGATCTCGCGGCCGGCCATGAGGCGGACCAGCTCGTTTTCCTGTGCGTCGGCGATGCGGCCGTGGCCGACCGAGGCGCCGTCGCGCAGCACCACGTAGCGGTCGGCGACGGCGAAGATTTCGTCGAACTTGTGGGTGATGAACAGCACCGCGACGCCCTGCTTCTTGAGGCCGCGCACCAGGCCGTAGAAGTCGCGGATCTCGGCCTGCGAGAGCGCGGCCGTGGGTTCGTCGAGGATCACCACCTTCGCCTGCTGCGAGAGCGCGCGGGCGATCTCGATCAGGTGCCGCTGCGCCAGGCTCAGCTGCTTGACCGGCGTGGTGGCGGCAAAGCCGGCGCCCACCTGGTCGAGCACGGCCTGCGCCTCGGTGTTCATGCGCGCCAAGTCGATCACCGACAGCGGGCCGAGGCGGCGCATCGGCTGGCGGCCGATGAAGATGTTCTCGGCCGCGGACAGCTCCTCGAACATCACGGTTTCCTGGTGGACGGCGACGATGCCCGCCGCCTGCGCGTCCTGCGCGCGGGCGAAACGCACCGGCTCGCCACCGAGCAGGATCTGCCCTTCGTCGACCGGGTACACGCCGGTCAGCAGCTTGACCAGCGTGGACTTGCCGGCACCGTTCTCGCCGATGAGGGCGAGCACCTCGCCCGGCACCAGCTCCAGGTCCACGCCCTTGAGGGCGTGGGTCGGGCCGAAGCGTTTGTGGATGCCTTGCAGCCGGAGCCAGGCGGAGGGATTCTCAGTTGTCATGGCCACCAGTCGCACGGTGCAAGGCTTTCAGGATCAGAAGATCTTGGCGAATTTGTCCACGTTGGTGGCGTCGTAGGTGAAGGGCTCGGCCATGGCGGCTTCGCCGTTTTCATCCAGCGTGGCCTTGCCGACGCGGCCCAGCGAAATCACCTCGCCCTTGGTGCCCTTGGCCGTGCCCTTCATGAAGGCGTGCACAGCGTGGATCGAGGAGTAGCCCAGGTCGATCGGGTTCCAGATCGCGAACGACTTGACTGCGCCGCTCTTGACGTGGCCGGCCATTTCCGAGGGCAGGCCCAGGCCGGTCACGAAGATCTGGCCGACCTTCTTTTCGTCCTGCACGGCCTTGGCCGCGGCGGCGATGCCCACGGTGGTCGGGGCGACGATGGCCTTCAGGTTGGGGTAGCTCTTGAACAGGCCCTGCGCTTCGCGGTAGCTCTTGTCGGTCTGGTCGTCGCCGTAGACCACGTTGACCAGCTTCAGGCCGGCGTATTCGGGCTTGGCCAGCACCTTCTTCATCTCGCCGATCCAGATGTTCTGGTTGGTGGCCTGCGCGGTGGCCGACAGCACGGCGATCTCGCCGCTCTTGCCCGCGACCTGCTCGCTCATCTTCACCAGCTTCTCGCCGATCAGCGTGCTGTTGGACGGGTTCAGCTGCATCAGGCGGCCTTCCTTCTTCACGCCGGAGTCGAAGGAGATCACCTTGATGCCGCGCTGCATCGCCTTCTTGAGCGAGGGCACGAGCGCGTCGGGGTCGTTGGCGGAGATGACGATGGCCTTGACGTTCTGCGCGATCAGCGAGTTGACGATCTCGATCTGGCCTTCGGCGGTGGCCTTGGCGGGGCCGGTGTAGATGATCTCGACGTCCTTGAGCTCCTTGGCGGCTTCGAGCGCGCCCTGGTGGGCGGCGTCGAAGAAACCGTTGCCCAGGCTCTTCACCACCAGGGCGATCTTGTCGGCGGCGAAGGCCGGCTGGGCCAGCGCAAGAGCGAGGGCAGCGGCGGTCAGTGCGAAGCGGGATTTCATGTTGATGTCTCCAGAGGTTGTCGTCGCAGAGGGTGATGATCGACCCGGGTGGGTCAGGGTCCTGTCGCTGGCGCGGTGCCCGCGATCGGGATGGGGCCGGCGCTGCGCGGACGCAGCGCCGGGTGTCGGGTTCAGACGATGCCGCCGCTGCCGCCGGCGGCGGCCGGGCGTTCGCCGGCCACGCGCTGGCGGTAGCCGCTGGCGCGGTAGGCGGCCACCGGATCGATGGCGCCGCCCGCGTCCAGCCGCACGGATTGCAGCAGCGGGGTCACGTCGGTCTGGAAGGCCTGCTTGAGCAGGTGTGTCGCGGTCAGTGCGTCGTTGGCGTCCTGCGCGGCATCGAGCGCGGCGCGGTCGACCAGCAGGGCCTGCGCATAGCTGCGCTGCACCTGGATCGCGCTGGTCATCAGGCTCTCGATCGGGTCGGTGACGTTGTGGCTCTGGTCCAGCATGTAGGCCGGGTCGAAGGCCACACCTTCGTGCGCCGCCGCCACCAGCTCGTTGAACACCAGGAACAGGCGGTAGGGCGAGACGCTGCCGGCGTCGAGGTCGTCGTCGCCGTACTTGCTGTCGTTGAAGTGGAAGCCCGCGAGCTTGCCGGCGGCGATCAGGCGCGCGACGATCAGCTCGATGTTGACGTTGGGCGCGTGGTGGCCGAGGTCGACCAGGCACTGTGCCTTCGGGCCCAGGGTCTGCGCGGCCAGGAAGCTGGAGCCCCAGTCCTGGATCACCGTGGCGTAGAAAGCCGGCTCGCAGATCTTGTGCTCCAGCATCATTCGCCAGTCGCCCGGCAGCGCGGCGTAGATCTGATGTGCGCTCTCCAGGTAGCGGTCGAAGGCGCGGCGGAAGTGCTGCTGGCCGGGGAAGTTGCTGCCGTCGCCGACCCAGACGGTCAGAGCCTTGCTGCCCAGCGCCTGGCCGATCGCTATGCACTCCAGGTTGTGCGCCACGGCCTGCGCGCGGGTGGCGGCGCTGGTGTGGCTGAGGCTGCCGTACTTGTAGCTGTGGGCCTGGCCGGGCTGGTCGCTGAAGGTGTTGGAGTTCATCGCGTCGAACGCGAGGCCGGCCGAGGCCGCGGCCTGGCGCAGCTCGCTCCAGTCGCTGCACTTGTCCCAGGGGATGTGCAGGCTGACCGTGGGCGTGGCGCGCGCCAGCTGCTGGATCACGCCGCAGTCCTGCAGCTTGTCGAACACATTGCGCGGCTCGCCCTGACCGGGGAAGCGCGCGAAGCGCGTGCCGCCCGTGCCCACGCCCCAGCTGGGGATGGCAACACCGAAGGCCGCGACCTGCTGGCGCACGGTGTCGATGTCGATGTGGCGGCGCGCGAGCTGCTCGCCCAGGTGCTCGTAGTCGTTGCGCACATGGCGCAACAGCTTGTCGTTGTGCGCGGCAATCGCGTCGGCAGGAATCAGGTTCATGGAGGTCTCCGGTGCTCGGCGCGGGTTCAACGGGTAAAGGCCGCCAAATTGCCGGCGTCGACGTTGAGGATGTTGCCGGTGCTCTTGGCGCTGAGGTCTTCGCAAGCGAAGAAGTAGGTGGCCTCGGCGATGTCTTCGGGAAACACGCTGCGCTTGAGCATGCTGCGGTCGCGGTAGAAGGCTTCAAGATCCCCCTCTTCGATCTTGTTGGCGGCGGCGCGTTCCTCGCTCCACTTGCCGGTCCAGATCTTGGAACCGCGGATCACCGCGTCGGGGTTGACCACGTTGGAGCGGATGCCCAGCGGCGCGCCTTCGAGCGCGAAGCTGCGCGAGAGCTGGATCTCGGCGGCCTTGGCGGCGCAATAGGCCGTGGCCTGGGCGCTGGCGACCATGCCGTTCTTGCTGGCGATCATCACGATGGAGCCGCCCACGCCCTGCGCCTTCATGACCTTGAAGGCTTCGCGGCCGACCAGGAAGTAGCCGGTGGCCAGGATGCTCTGGTTGCGGTTCCACAGCTCCAGCGAGGTGTCTTCAATGGGTGCGGCCGAGGCGATGCCGGCGTTGCTGACCAGGATGTCGACCCCACCGAACTCGACCGCGGCGCGGCCGTAGGCGGCGATCACCGAGGCCTCGTCCGTCACGTTGCACAGCACGCCGCGCACGTGGTCCTTGCCGTGGGCCTTGGCGAGCGTCGCGCTCACGCTGTCGAGCGCGGTCTGGTCGATGTCGGCCAGCACCACGCAGGCGCCTTCGCTCAGCATGCGCTTGGCAATCGCCTGGCCGATGCCGCCCGCGCCGCCGGTGATGAAGGCCACGCGGCCGACCAGGGGCTTGGGCTTGGGCATGCGCTGCAGCTTGGCCTCTTCGAGCAGCCAGTATTCGATGTCGAAGGCTTCCTGCTCGGGCAGGCCGACGTAGCGGTCCACCGCGTTGGCCTCGCGCATCACGTTGATGGCGTTCACATAGAACTCGCCAGCGATGCGGGCCGTGGCCTTGTCCTTGGCGATCGTCACCATGCCGATGCGCGGCAGCAGCAGCACCACCGGGTTGGGGTCACGCAGGGCCGGGCTGGTGGCGCGCTTGCAGCGCTCGTAGTAGGCGGCGTAGTCGGCGCGGTAGTCGGCCAGCAGCTGGTTGAGCGCGTCCTTGAGCGCCGCGCCTTCGAGCGTGTAGACCGCCTCGGGCACGATCAGCGGGCGGATCTTGGTGCGCAGGAAGTGGTCCGGGCAGGAGGTGCCCAGGGCCGCCAGTGGCGCCAGCTCGGCGGAGTTGACGAACTGCATCACCTCGGCCGAGGTGTTGAGGTGCAGCAACTTGTGGCCACCGGCCGCGCTGGCCAGGCCGCGCATCACCGGCAGCACGCGCGCCAGGGTGGCGTCGCGCTGCGCCTCGGGCAGCGACTCGACCTGGGCGCCGCCGAACACCTTGACCTGCTTGGCCGCGCGTTCAGCGGCCAGCCAGTTCTGCGCGGTCTCGATCAGGTTCACCGTGTTTTCATAACAAGCCTTGGCCGTCTCGCCCCAGCTGAACAGGCCGTGGCCGCCCAGCACGATGCCGCGCAGGCCGGGGTGGGCTTCGTTGTAGGCCTTGAGCTGCTGGCCCAGTTCGTAGCCCGGGCGCAGCCAGGGCATCCAGCCCACGGTGCCGCCGAAGACCTTTTGCGTGATGGCCTCGGAGTTCGCCATGGCCGCGATCGCGATCACCGCGTCGGGGTGCATGTGGTCGACGTGGGCGTAGGGCAGCGAGGAGTGCAGCGGCGTGTCGATGGACGCGGCGCGGGTGTTGAGGTTGAAGGTGCAGTGCGGCAGGTAGCCGACCATCTCGTCCTCGTGCTCGAGGCCGCGGTACAGGCCCTGCAGCGCGCGCAGCTTGTCCATGTAGAGGGTGGAGAAACCGTCGAGCTTCATCGAGCCGACGTCGCCGCCCGAACCCTTGACCCACAGGACTTCGACGTCCTGGCCGGTCAGCGGGTCTTGGTGGGTGATCTTGGCCGAGGTGTTGCCACCGCCGTAGTTGGTGATGCGCAGGTCCGAACCGAGCAGGTTGGAGCGGTACAGGAGCAGCCGGGGCTCGTCCATGCCGGCGGTGGCGGCGTCGTCCCAGCGGGGAAAGGGGGTGGTGGCTGTGTTCATGGGCCGCGATGCTAGGGACCACACCGTATTCGAGCTATTGATGGATTCTTATCAAAACCATCAGATCACTTTATAGTTGGCCCCAAAACCCCGTCCGGCCGCCCCATCGCAGTGCAGCATCGGCCGTTTTGTGCGGGAATGTCCCGAGGAAATTTCCATGATGCAGTTGAAGGTGCGCCAGCTGCGCGTGTTCGAGGCGGTCGCGACCAGCGCCAGCTTCTCGCGCGCGGCCGAGCAGCTGGAGATGACGCAGCCCGCGGTATCGATGGCGGTGCGGCAGATCGAGCAGGCGCTGGGCACGGCCCTGTTCGACCCGGCCGACCGGCGCCGCCTGAGCGACGCCGGGCAGGAGCTGCTGATGCACGCGCGCATCATCCTGGCGCAGGTGCGTGCGGCGGAAGAGGCGATGGCCTTCTACGCCAGCGACGGCAGCAAGGAGACCTCGCGCGGCCTGCGCGGCCTGCTGCACCTGGGCGTGGTGCAGACCGCCAACTACTTCGCGCCGCGCCTGCTCAGCGAGTTCCACCAGCGCCACCCGGACGTGCACCTCAAGCTGACCGTGGCCAAGCGCGGCGAGATCCTGGACCTGCTGGCTGAGCGGCGGCTGGACATCGCGATCACCGGCTACCCGCCGTCGGAGGCGGCCGTGGAAGCGCACAGCTTCGCGCGGCACCCGCACTGCATCGTCGCGCCGGTGAACCACCCGCTGGCCCAACGCAGCGCGCTCGAATGGACCGACCTGCGGCAGGAGGATTTCATCTTCCGCGAGCCAGGTTCGTCGACCCGGCTGTTCCTCGAACAGCTGTTGCAGGCGCAGTCGATCCAGGTGCGCCAGCGGCTGGAACTCTCGGGCAACGAGACGGTGAAACACGCGGTGATGGAAGGCCTGGGCGTCAGCTTCCTGTCGGCCCACGTGTTCCAGGTCGAACTCGAAGCCGGCCGCATCGCGGTGCTGGACCTGGCCGACATGCCCAAGTACATCGACTGGTGCTTCATCCACCGCCGCGACGCCGCGCTCAACGGCGTCAACCAGGCCTTCAAGGACTTCGTGTTCGCGGAGGGGACGCGGATCGCGGCGTGTCTGGTGCGGGGGTGAGGCGGGGCCATTCCCTAAGACGGCCCTCATGCCTCCGCGCCCGTCCACCCCTTCGCCGCGCGGCCGGCTCGTTCGACCTGGTCTTCGCCGACTCCGTGGCCGTGCAAGTACCGACGATTGCCTGACACGCTGGCGCTGCTGCGCCCGGGTGGTCTCTAAATGGTGGACGACACGCAGCAGCAGCCAAACTGGCCCGAGGGCCACGACCGCAAGGCCGCAGCCCTGCGGCAGACCCTGACCAGCCTGCCCGGATTCAGCACGACCGTGCTGTCGTGGGCCACGGGCATCGTGCTGATCGCAAGGCACTGACGGCGAGCCAGAACCGCTTGTCCCTGCGCCGCCACCGTCTGCCCGGAACCCTCAGTTTTGGGTAATAGATCACACACCTCGTTGACAGAAAGGGCTGGGGCGCTGCCTAGAATTTGAGGCCTTTAATTACAAGCTGTCACACGTTGAGTACCACTAAAAAATCACGGCCCGCAACACGGGTCGAGCTTTCGTTTGCCTGTCTGTTTTTCCTGGCCGCCCCGGCTGCCCAAGCCCAAGAAGCGCTGCCAGACCCATCGGTCGAGTTGCGCCGTGAGCAACAGGAAGAGGAACGTCGACGCGCACTGGCTGCTCCTTCGCCACCAACGGCCCCCAAGGACCTGCGGGCCGCTGAGGAGGCCAGACTGCCCGCCGACGAAACGCCATGTTTCCTCATTCGCGAGGTGCGCATGCGCGGCAATGACGCCAGTCATTTCAACTGGGCGTTGGACGCGCTCGACGGCCCCGATGGCAAGGATTCGCCGATGGGTCGCTGCCTGGGCGTCAAAGCCATCGAGGTGCTGCAAAAGCGCCTGCAGAACGAAATCATTGCGCGCGGCTACGTGACCAGCCGGGTCGTGGTCGGCAACCAGAACCTGGCCGAGGGCGTGCTCGTGTTCGAACCAGTCGGTGGTCGGCTGGACCGGCTGCTCGACAGCAGCGGAGCAAGCACCCAGGTCAATCTGGCCACGGCATTTCCCGGCCAGCCGGGCGAGCTGCTGAACCTGCGGGACCTGGAGCAGGGTCTGGAGAACCTGCAGCGCGTGCCCACGGTGAATGCCGACATGCAGATCGCACCCGGCCAGACGCCGGGCCGCAGCGACATTGCTGTGAGCTGGAAACAGGACCGCGCCTGGCGCCTGGGTCTGTCGCTGGACGACGCGGGCAGCGACACCACGGGCCGCTACCAGGCCGGTGTCACCCTCTCGGCAGACAACCCGCTGGGGCTGAGCGACCTGGCTTATGTGAGCCTCACCCGCGGCTTCGGCGGCAGCGAAGGTCCGTCGCCCAAGGGCACCCAGACCATCGCCACGCACTACTCGGTCCCGGTGGGCTACTGGCTGCTGCGCGCCAATGCCAGTCACAACAGCTACCACCAGACCGTGGTCGGTGCCTACGACAGCTACCGCTATTCCGGCCAGAGCGACAACCTGGAATTGGGCGTGGACCGCGTGGTGCTGCGCGACAACCGCCAGATCCTGACGGCACAGAGCAGCCTTCAGCACCGCCGCTCCAACAACCACATCGACGACACCGAGGTGCTGGTGCAGCGCCGCGCGGTCTCGTCGCTGCAGCTGGGCCTCTTGCACCGCGTGTACGTCGGGCGCGGCGTCGTGCAATCGGAGCTGAACCACCGGCGAGGACTGAGCGGGCTGGGCACCAAGGCAGCGCCCGAGGAACCCTTCGGCGAAGGCACCAGCCGCTACCGCCTGAGCACGGCCGCCTTCACGCTGCAGATGCCCTGGGCGTTCGAGAGTCACACGCTGCGTTACGTCGGCTCGCTGCGCCTGCAGAAACACCACACGCGATTGACGCCGCAGGACCGCTTCAGCATTGGCGGCCGCTACAGCGTGCGCGGGTATGACAACGCGGCCTCGCTGGTGGCGGAAAGCGGCGCCGTCTGGCACAACGAGCTGGTGCTCGCCATCAAGGACATGCCGTACGCGATGCCCTACGTCGGCCTGGACTTCGGCCAGGTGTCGGGGCCGTCGACCGCCAACCTGCCGGGCAAGCGCCTGAGCGGCATGGTGCTGGGCCTGCGCGGCCAGGCTGGCGGCCTGCAGTACGAACTGTTCTACGGAAAGCCGGTGAACAAACCGGCCGAGCTCAAGGCATCCCCCAGCACCTGGGGCTTCATGCTGTACCAGAGCTACTGAACACACACACATTGATCGATTGAGGGAGAGAGCAGATGAACAAGCACTGCGGACGCCGCGTGTTCAACAAGTTCCGTGGCTGCCTGATGGCGGTGGCCGAGTCGGCCAAGGGCCATGGCAACGGCAGCACCAACGGAGACAAGGCACAAGGTGGCAGCCCTGCCATCGCACCCACCGCGAGTCGCAGCCGCTGGGCACGTGCCATCCACACCCTCGCGCTCTCGGCCATGGTCACGCAAACCACGCTGGCCCCGCTCTCGGCCTACGCCCAGATCCGCAACGACAGCACCGCGCCGGGCAACCAGCGCCCCACCGTGCTGAGCACGGGCAATGGTCTGCCGCAGGTGAACATCACCACGCCCAGCGCGGCAGGCGTCTCCCGCAACCGGCTCTCCCAACTGGACGTGGACAACCGTGGCGCGGTCGTCAACAACAGCCGCACCAACACCCCCACGCAGATCGGCGGCTGGGTGCAGGCCAACCCCTGGCTGGCCAGCGGCGAGGCGCGCGTCATCCTGCTGGAGGTCAACAGCGGCAACCCCAGCCAGATCAACGGCTTCATCGAAATCGCCGGCCAACGCGCGGAAATCATCGTCGCCAACCCGGCGGGTCTGAACGTCAACGGCAGCGGCTTCATCAATGCCAGTCGCGCCACGCTCACCACCGGTGAAGTCAACGTGGGCGACGGTGGGGTGACCGGCTACACCGTGCGCGGCGGCACGATCACCATCGGCGAACGCGGCTTCGACGCCAGCCTGACCGACTACACCGGCATCCTGGCCCGCGCGGTCGCCGTCAACGGTCCACTGGTCGCCAACGAACTCAACGTCGTCACCGGCGCGAACCAGATCGACGCCAGCGGTCAGGGCGCCACACCCACCGCCGGCAGCGGGCCAGCACCCAGCTTCTCGCTGGACGTGTCCGCCCTGGGCGGCATGTACGCCGGCAAGATCACCTTGCTGGCCACCGAGGCCGGCGTGGGCGTGCGCAACGCGGGCGGCATCCAGGCCGGCGACGGCGGCCTCACCCTCTCGGCCAACGGCGACCTGATCAACAGTGGCACCCTGGCCTCGCAGGGCAGCGCCAGCCTGAGCAGCGCCGGACGCTTCGACAACAGCGGCGGCATCAGCACCGCCGGCTCACTGAGCGTCCAGAGCGGCGGCAGCCTCAACAACAGCGGACAGATCCGCAGCGGAAGTTCGCTCTCGCTGCAAAGCGGTGCGGACCTGAACAACAGCGGTCAGATCGGTGCGGGCACCGATGCCACGGTCGCGGCCAACGGCAGCCTCACCAACACGGGCGAGATGGGTGCCACCGGCAACCTGAGCCTGCAAGGCGCCCAGATTTCCAACGCTGGGCGTTTCGCGAGCAGCCAGCAACTCAACCTCAGCACCACAGGCCGCTTCGACAACGCAGGCCAGATCGCGGCGCAGGGCAATGTGCAACTGCAGGCTCCGCAAGGCATCGGCAACACCGGCAGCATCCAGTCCGCGCAAAGCGTGACGCTGACCACGCCCGCCGACATCCGCAACAGCGGACAGATCGTGGCCGGCAGCAATGCGCAACTCACCGCCGGAGGCCGGGTCGACAACGCTGGCGAAATCAGTGCCGGCAAGGACCTCAGCCTGCAAGGCAACCAGCTGTCCAACACGGGGCAACTCAACGCCGGCCAGCAACTGAGCCTGAGCACGGCCGGCCGCTTCGACAACGCCGGCAGCATCCTGGTCCAGGGTGGCGTGCAACTGCAGGCGCCACAGGGCGTCGGCAACACCGGCGACATCCAGAGCCAGCAGAACATTTCCATCGTCACCGCCGCCGATGTCAGCAACAGCGGCAGCCTGATCGCCGACGGCACGCTCACCGTGCAGGCCGGCACCACCGTCACCAACTCCGGCAATCTCATGGGAGACCAGGGAGTGACGGTCCGCAACCCGCAGCTGATTGACAACCGGGGCAACATCTTCAGTGGCGCACAGACCACGTTGACCGCCACCGATCGCATCGACAACCGCGGCCTGATCGTCGGCGACGGCGACATGCAGCTCGCCAGCGGCCATCGCATCGACAACCACGCCGGCGCGCAGATCTATGCCTCGGGTCAACTGACCGTCCAGACAGGCGAGGCCATCCTCAACGAAGGCAACCTGGGCGCGGGCGGCGACGCCCATCTGCGGACCACCTCGTCCATCGGACGCATCGACAGCACCGCAGGCTCCGTGCTCACCGCCGGCATGTCCTCCAGCGGCGAGGTGCCACTAGGCACCGGCAACCTGAACCTCCAAGGCGGCAGCGCCGGCACCGTCGACCTCAAGGGCCTGACCCTGGCGGGACAGAGCATCCAGGCCCAGGCCGGCGCGATCGACCTGCGCGGGCAGGACCTGCTCACGCAACGCATCACCCTGCAAGCAGGGGCGGGCGACCTGCTCGCGCAGGACAGTTCGCTGCAGGCCGTGCAACAGCTGCAACTCGACACGACCGGCCAGCTGCGCACCGACCGCGCGGCGCTGGGCGCGACACAGATCGCGATCACCGCGCGCGAATGGAGCCTGCAGGACGGCACCCTGCAACAGGCAGGAGCAGCCAGTGCCGATGCCAGCATCCAGGTCGCCGACCGCATCGATCTGGGCGGCGCCGCCGTGGCCGCCAACGCCAGCGCGCTCACGCTGACCAGTCAGGAACTGCAACTGAACGGCACCACGCTGAGCCACGCCGGCACCGGTGCGCTGACGCTGCAAAGCACAGGCACACAGACTGTCGTGGCCGACGACGCGCTGCTGATCACCGGCGGCTCGCTGCAATTTGACGCGGCGGCGCTGCAGGCCAACAAAGCAATCCTCAGCGCCCAGACCGATGCTGCGCTGAACATCCGCGGCGCCATGACCGCCACCGAAGGCACCGTGATCGCCAACGGCAATCTCACCCTCCAGGCCGGCAGCCTCAGCGGCGACAAGGCCAACTTCGTCGGCGTGCAGGGTGGTACCACGCTCGACATCGGTGGCGCCTTCAGCCTGCGCGAAGGCAGCGTGCAGTCGCAAGGCAACGTGAACGTGGCGGCCGGGTCCATGGACGCGACCAAGGCCCTGCTCAGCGGCCAGGACATCCGCATCAATACCCATGGCAACGCGCTCACCAATACCGACGGTGCAGTCCTCGCGGCGGGCAATCTGAGCATCAGCAGCGGTGCCATCGACAACCAGCGCGGCGTGCTGCAGGCGGGCGGCAGCGCCACGATTGCCGCTTCGGGTGCGATCAACAACCAGGCCGGCCAGATCCTCGCCAGCGACACCCTCACCATCACCAGCAGCGGCGCCATCGACAACCGCGACGTCGACGTCACTCGCTCGCTGATCGCGGCCGGTGGCGCGCTGAGCCTCACCAGCCAGGTGTTGAACAACCAGGGCAGCGACATCAAGAGCGCCGGCGCCCTCGACATCGACGCCGGTGGCGGCAACATCGACAACAGCCAGGGTGGCCTGATCGCCTCCAGCGCCAGCCTGTCGTTGCGTGGGGCCGATCTCGACAACCACCAGACCACCGGCGACAGCGAGGGCATCCAGGCCCAGAGCGCGACGCTCACGGTGCGCAGCCTGGACAACCGCAGCGGCCACCTGCTGGCGCAGAACCAGCTGGACGTCACCGCCAGCGGCACCCTGGACAACACCGGCGGACTGGTGTCGAGCACCGGCACGTTGTCGATCAAGGACCCGCAAGCAACAGCCAACCCAGCCGGCAAGACACTGACCATCGTCAACGGCGCGGGCGGCATCATTGCAGCCAACAACACCACCGACATCGACGCGCGCAGCCTGGACAACAGCGGTGTGGTCGTCAACGCCGGCACCACCGACGCCGATAGCCTCTACGTGGCCGGCAGCGGCGACCTGAAGCTGACCCTCTCGGGCCCGCTGGACAACCGTGCCGGCGCGTACCTGCAGGCCGCAGGCGACCTCACCGCCACCATCGACGGCACGACCACCAACGCCGGCGCGATCGAAGCCTCCAGCCAGTTGCACCTGACCTCTCCGGCCATCGTCAACCAGGCCAGCGGTGAAATCCGCGCCGGTCTGGTCGACCTGCGGGCCAACAGCATCGGCAACCAGGGTCTGATCAACGGCGGCTTCACCCTGCTGCAGGCCAGCACCATCGAGAACACCGACGGCGGCCGCATCTACGGCGACAACATCGCCATCGGCGCCGACCAGCTGACCAACCGCGGCGGCGGCAGCACCAACCCCGTGATCGCCAGCCGCGGCGACCTCGACCTGGGGGTGGGCGTGGTCAGCAACGAAGAAGGTGCCCTGCTGCTGAGTCTGGGCAACACCCGCGTGGGCGGCGCGCTGGACGCCGACGCCCGGGCCACCGGCCGCGCCGGAGCGTTCATCAACAGCAGCGCCGAAGTCGAGGTGTTCGGCAATCTGGACATCAGCGCCAGCAGCGTGCAGAACGTGGACGCCCATGGGGTGAGCTACGAAGAGAGCAGCACCGAACACATCAAGGAGTTCGTGCCGCTCGATCCGGACCACCCGCAATTCGGTCAAGGCCTGAGCGCCGCGACCGGCACCATGGAGTGGTACCTGGACCAGGACGAGCAATACCGCGCCGACTACATCCCCAACGACGGCAGCCCGGTGATCGCGGGCAACCTCTGGCGCACCGACGAATACGACCGCACCACCACGGTCAGCGGCAACTATGGCGACAACCCCGCGCGCATCAGCGTCGGCGGCAACATGACCGTCAACGCCGACGACACGGTCAACGACAAGAGCAGCATCCTGGTCGGCGGCAACTTCCTGCTCTCGGGCGGCAGCCTGCAGAACATCGACGGCTTCCGGTCCACTTCGGTCACCGAAGACAACGGCACCAGCATCCTCTCGTACACCGAGCGCCACTGGTTTGACTGGGAGCGCCACTGGCGCCGGTTCTTCGCCGATCCCGTTCTCCGCGATTCCTCGCAGCAGACCCAGTACGAATCCCTCTCGGCCGCGCTGGAGGTGCACACCAACCCCAACTTCGGCGGGCAAGCTCCGGCCGCCGCGCAACCGGTCAGCGTCGCCAGCCTCAGCGCGAAGCCCTCGGCCAGTGTGGATCTTTCCCTCGACGGCCCCTCCCAGGTGCTCGGCCACGCCGGACCCGGCGTGGTCCTGCGCACCCTGCCCTCGGGCGTCGGCAGCGCCAGCGTCACCGGCAGCGGTGCCACCGCTGGATCGGTCAACGCGCCGGCGACCGGCACACCCACCCCGCCGAGCATCGCCCTGCCCAACAACGCGCTGTTCCAGCTGCGCACGGGAGCGCCCTCGGGCTACCTGGTCGAGACCGACCCCGAGTTCACCAACCAGCGCATCTGGCTGGGCTCGGAATACATGCTGACGGCCCTGGGCTACGACCCCGCCACGCAGACCCAGCGTCTGGGCGACGGCTTCTACGAACAGCGGATCGTGCGCGAGCAGGTCGCGCAACTCACCGGCCAGCGCTTCCTGGGCACCTTCACCGACGACGAGGCGCAGTACCGCGCCCTGCTCAACGCCGGCATCGCCTTTGCGCAGGCCTATCAGCTCCGGCCCGGCGTTGCGCTGACCCGCGAGCAGATGGCCCTGCTCACCAGCGACATCGTCTGGCTGGTCGAGCGCACGGTGCAACTGCCCGACGGCAGCACGCAGCGCGTGCTGGTGCCCCAGCTCTACGCCCTGGTCGACCCCAACACCAACACCCTCTCGGCCGGCCTGATCTCGGCCCGTGGCGTCAACATCAACCTCAGCGGCGGCCTCTTCAACGCCGGCACTCTCGCCGCGCGCGACAACCTCGCCATCAACGCCGCCAGCATCACCAACGTGCTCGGCCAGATGCAGGGCAACAACGTCGACCTGCACGCCTCGGGCGGCATCACCAGCATCCTGGGCCAGATCGCGGCGCGCCAGAACCTGACCATGAACGCCGGCGGCGACATGGTGTTCATGGGCGGGGGCATCAGCGCCGGCGGCAACGCCTCACTCACCGCTGGCGGCGACCTGCTGCTGCTGGCCTACGACACCGGCCGCCAGGTGCGCGCGCAGTCGCCCCGCGACGAGAACGGCAACCCCACCGGCAAGGGCCCGGTCTGGAGCTTCGAGAACAGCACCTACAACCAGACCGGCGTGAACATCAGCGTCGGCGGCAATCTGGACACCAGCGCAGGAGGCAATCTGGTCGCCCAGGGCGTCAACGCCAACGTCGGCGGCGCCACCAATCTCAGCGCTGGCGGCGACATGCAGCTGACCACCGCGCTGCAGGGCCACGTCCAGAGCTTCGACTTCTACAACCGCTACAACAACTCGGGCAACCTGATTCACATCACGCAGACGGCCACCGTCCGCGACACCGACCTGATCAACAGCGGCAACAGCTGGAGCAGCGGCGGGAGCATGAACCTCTCGGCCGGCGGCAACATCGCCCTGACCGGTGCCCAGATCAGCAGCCAGGGCTTCAGCGCCAGCGCCGGGGGCAACTACAGCGAGCAGGCGGCCTACGACGTGCACGAGCAGGTAAACAACCAGTCCATCCGCTACAAAGGCCCGGGCACCTACATCGCCGATTCGCTGAACAACACCACCTGGCTGGCCACCGGCGGTCAGGCCGGCGGGCGCACCGAGACAGCCCGCACAGAAACCCACATCGACTCCACCCGCACCGCCGTCGTCACCAACATCAACGCCGGCTCGGGATCGGTCAGCCGCACCGCCGGCGGCAACGTCCTGATCGAGGGCTCGGTCGTCTCCGGTGCCGTGGTCAACCCCGTCACCGCCGGCGGCCACATCACCGCCGTGGCCGCCGTGGACACCCACCACGTCGAAGACAGCATCTCCACCAGCACCATCCGCTGGCAACACACCGACAGCAGCGGCAGCATCCAGCAGACCCTGCACATGCCAGAGATCCACGGCACCATCCCCGCGGGCATGAGCGCCTACCAGGGCGCCGGGGGCGTGACGGTGCAACTGCCGGCCGGCTCCAGCGTGCGCACGGCCATCGAGCAGATGGCCCAGCAGCCGGGCAACGAGTACCTGCGCGATCTGGGCAACCGCAGCGACATCGACTGGCAGCGTGTGCAGGCGCTCAGCCAGAACCTGGACTTCAGCCGCTCTGGTCTGACCCAGGAAGCGACCATCGCCGTCATCATCGTCGTCTCCATCCTGACCTATGGGGCGGCCTCCAGTGCCGGGGGTGCAGCGGCCACCAGTGCGGGCATGACCACCACCGCCACCGGAGCGGGCGCCAGCACGGTCGCGGCCACCGGGGCGGGTGTCGCCGGCTCCGGCGTCGCCGCCGGCACCGTACTGACCACCACCGGCACGGCGTTCGCCGGGGCGGTGGCAGCGGGCGTGACTTCACTGGCCTCCACCGCCGCCGTCAGCCTGATCAACAACCAGGGTGACATCGGCGCCACGCTGCAGGAACTGGGCAGCGGCCAGAACATGCGCGGCCTGCTGCTGACCATGGCCACCGCCGGCCTGAGCCAGGGCATCCTGAGCAACATTCCGCTCGAAGGCGGGGGGACTCTGGCCAGCGTCAACGCCGGCTCCAACCCCGGCCTGCTGCTGGCACGCAACGCGGTGCAGGGCATCACCAGCGCGGTGCTCGAAAGCGCCGTCATGGGCACCAGCCTGGAAGATGCGCTGCAGCACAACCTGCAGAGCGCGCTGATCAACACCGCCGCGGCGCAGGGCGCCAACGCGATCGGCAACGCGCATCTCAACGACTCCAGCCGCGCGCTGGCGCACGCGCTGCTGGGCTGTGCAGTCGGCGCGGCCAACGCGGGCGGCAGCGCAGGCTGTGCGCCCGGCGCAGCGGGTGCGGCCATCGGCGAGATCGTGGCTGGCCTGTACGGCAACGGCCAGAACCTCGGTGCTCTGGAAGAGCAACTCAGCAAAGATCCGAACAACGCCGCACTGCGCCAGCAGGTCGATCAGATTCGCAACACGGTCACCGAGCTGGCCCGCCTCTCGGGCGCGGGGGCGGCGCTGCTCATTGGCGGTGATGCCAGTTCGGCGCAGATCGCCATGGGAGCGGCCAGCAATGCGGCCGTCAACAACTTCCTCAACCACGCCCAAGCGGCCAACCTCAGCCGAGAGATGGCGGCCTGCAACCAGCAAGCCGGTGGATGTGATCCGATGCAGGAACAGGCGATCCGTGACCGGTACATCGCACTGTCCAACGAGAACATTTCTGCGGTGCAAAGCGCCATCGTCTCGGGCAACGCACAGGAGGTCCAGCGACTGCTCTCCACTGCTGCCACGGCCCAGGAGGTCACGGGCCAGTTCGGTTCTCTCGCAGATGAACAGATCTTTGTGGGACGACAGAACAACGTCAACAACTACGGATCGGTCTACGGCGATGCGAGGGGCAGCGACGTTGCACTGGCCCAGCAAGTACAGGCGTTCAGAGCCAGCAACTGTCAGGGACTGAGCAACAGCGCCTGCAACGCTAGGGTGGAGCAGGCGCTCAACGACCGCGCCACGCGAGGCCTGCTGCTCGCGGGCGTGACCGCCGCACTGCCCGTGGCCCTTCAGGGTGCATCTCGCATCATCAACGGGATCGCATCTTCGACGGTCAAGCCAACCACTCCGCCGAAGTCGCCAGAAATCACCAAACCGCCGCAGAATGGAGGAGGTGACAACGCTGCGCCGCCACAGGCCCAACCTGTGACTTCTGGGGGAACTGCAAATTCAACAACAGGCGCACAACTGAACAATGAGTTGGCGATAGCTCAAGCCAAAGATCCTCGGATCGGGACAACACTCCCTGGAGCGAGTTCTCCCATCACCGTAACCGCGGAGGCCAGCATTGGTGGCAACACCTTCTTTGATACAAACCAAACGGCACGACCATCAAATCAAGCAAGCCCCAATCAGCCAACGTTGATTGCTGATTTACTACCCCCAGGGAAGCCAAATTCAAACATGGCAAATGCGCATGCAGAAATAGCGGTGATTCAGCAAGCCTATAATGCCGGTCTCACACAAGGTCAAAATATGACAATTGTGGTGAGAGGCGAGGCTGTGTGCAGCTATTGTCAAACCTCCACAAACCTTATTGCTGCTGCTGATCGATCTGGCTTATCCAGCTTGCGGGTAGTGGACACGGTTGCTGGGCAAACTTACGTATGGATGCGTGGGTCAAACGGATGGAAATGATGTTTACTGAGAACGAAGAATACGCACTCGAATTGCGAAGCTTGAGCAAGGGGGAGCCCCCCCCCGCCAAAGCAATTGAACATCCAAGCTGGAATCAAATTCAAGATGAAATTGAAAAAGCATTTACGCTCGGAGGATGGGCATCACTAGATGTACGACTGCCAAGCAATGCATATTTTAAAAAAATCTGCGTGTACGCAAACCCTGGTCAATTCAGAATTGTGGTCCTCACTCGAGACGAAGACCCTAAAAATGAACTCCTGGAATGGTGGCATCCTGATGATGACTCATTTTCAGGAATGGCGCGCTTTGGAGACGATGACTGGGACTCTCGAACAATTGGAGAAGATATTCATTTTGCAATTGACGTTTTTCACGACTTATACAAAAATGGTCAATTGAGCGCCGTCACATTAAAAAACTTCCGATCTCAGTGGAATCCAAAGCCCCAATAGGGCCGATTGGCAATGCGAGGTCACGTCTGACTTGCAATATCCCTCCGAGATCGCGGCGCGCCAGAACCTGACCATGAACGCCGGCGGCAACGCCAGTCTGACCGCCGGCGGCGACCTGCTGCTGGCCTAAGACACCGGCCGCCAGGTGCACGCGCAGTCGCCCCACGACGCCAACGGCAACCCCACCGGCAAGGGCCCGGTCTGGAGCTTCGAGAACAGCACCTACAACCAGAGCGGCGTGAACATCAGCGTCGGCGGCAATCTGGACGCCAGCGCCGGCGGCGACATGCAGCTGACCACCGCGCTGCAGGGCCACGTCCAGAGCTTCGACTTCTACAACCGCTACAACAACTCGGGCAACCTGATTCACATCACGCAGACGGCCACCGTCCGCGACACCGACCTGATCAACAGCGGCAACAGCTGGAGCAGCGGCGGGAGCATGAACCTCTCGGCCGGCGGCAACATCGCCCTGACCGGTGTCCAGATCAGCAGCCAGGGCTTCAGCGCCAGCGCCGGGGGCAACTACAGCGAGCAGGCGGCCTACGACGTGCACGAGCAGGTAAACAACCAGTCCATCCGCTACAAAGGCCCGGGCACCTACATCGCCGATTCGCTGAACAACACCACCTGGCTGACCACCTCCGGCGCCACGATCTCTGGCGCGGTGGGCAGCGCCGTCACCGCCGGCCTGACCTCACTGGCCTCCACCGCCGCCGTCAGCCTGATCAACAACCAGGGCGATATCGGCGCCACGCTGCAGGAACTGGGCAGCGGCCAGAACATGCGCGGCCTGCTGCTGACCATGGCCACGGCCGGCCTGAGCCAGGGCATCCTGAGCAACATTCCGCTCGAAGGCGGGGGGACTCTGGCCAGTGTCAACGCCAGCTCCAACCCCAGCCTGCTGCTGGCACGCAACGCGGTGCAGGGCATCACCAGCGCGGTGCTCGAAAGCGCCGTCATGGGCACCAGCCTGGAAGATGCGCTGCAGCACAACCTGCAGAGCGCGCTGATCAACACCGCCGTGGCGCAGGGCGCAAACGCGATCGGTGATGCCCATCTCAACGAGACCAGCCGAGCACTGGCGCATGCGCTCTTGGGTTGTGCGGTCGGCGCGGCCAACGCGGGCGGCAGCGCAGGCTGTGCGCCCGGAGCAGCGGGTGCGGCCATCGGGGAGATCGTGGCGAGCTTGTACGCCAACGCCAGCGGTTACGACCAGCTGCGGCTGGACGCCAACCAGCCCGGCGCCAGCGCGGAGCTGCAGCAACAACTGGCCGTGGTGACCAACACCATGACCGAGCTAGCGCGGCTCTCAGGCGCGGGTGCGGCCCTGCTCATTGGCGGTGATGCCAGCGCGGCGCAGATCGCCATGGGCACGGCGGCCAATGTGGCCGTCAACAACCGGCAGTTGCACACCAATGAACAGGCGCTGGCCCAGACATTGGCCAACCGCAGCGGAGGCCGCTACACGGCGGCCCAGATCGCCGATGCACTGCGCAACAGCGGAAACAACGCCCTGGGTGAGACGGTTGCTACCGGCATGGTGGTCAACACCGGCAAGCCCAACGGCGTCTACGACAGCGGGGCGACGTTCAACGCAGGCGCGCAGGGCACCAACACCATCGTGCAGACCTTGCCCAACAACGGACAGGTGGACGCCGCTCTGGCTTCGTTCATTCTGGCCAATACGGGAGGGGCGAACTCTCCCTACAGCTGGAGCGACAGCCAACTGGGCAAAACACCAGCCCAACCCAGTACATCGAGCGCGTCCACCTCGCAACGCTATGAAACGCGCGTGGTGAACGGACAGACATTCACGGTTCCGGTGGTGGACTGTCCAGCCACGTCGTGCCAGAACACAGACAACGTTGCCCACTATGGCCTGAGCGCACAAGACCAGGCGGCAGTACAACTCTACGAAGCGGCAGTCCAGCATCAGACCATCAAGGGCGTAGGGAACATCGTCATCGGTGGCGTTGCCGTTGCAGCCACGCCGGTGACGCTCACGGGCCTTGCAGCAGGGGGGCCGCCGGCAGTGGGGCATTGAGCATCACCAACCAGTTGGTCGACAATGGCTCAATCAACGCTGGTCAAACGGTGCAGGACGCTGCGATCGGAGCGGTGGTGGGCGTGGCAACGGCCGGCGGTGCCTACGTTGCAGGACGCCTCATTGGCTGGGTCAATGGAAAGCCTTTGGTGGAGTTCGCTGGGGGACAAACTGCTGTTGTTAATGAAACAAGCTCTGTCAAACCGGTCGCTTCTGCTAGTGGGGGGACTAATTTCGGAGGCTCAACGACAAACGCCACTGCCGCGGAGAATATTCAAGCCTCACTCACGGGCTTGGTTTCAGATCTTCGCGGGAGGTTGCCAAGCAGCGCCAGAACTAGGGATGGTGTTCAAAACACGTTTAGCGCCAGCCGATAGCGGGCGGCTTGCCACGACATGAAACAGCGCGACTCGGAATCAGCGAATTCAACGCAGTTTCTGCGTTTGCACCGCCCGTTTT